>JALZOH010000044.1 GCA_030857305.1 Acidobacteriota bacterium | reverse complement strand
GATTGAAAAAATACGCCGAGAAGCGTTGAAGGCGAGCCCCAATAAGTTGCGCCTGAAGAAATCACGTCAACCGCAATAACAATTTCCGCGCCTAATTTTTTTACTGCTCTGGTTGGAACCGGCGCGACCACGCCCCCGTCAATCAACTTGCGGCTTTGGTCATCTTCGAGCGGCGTAAACACGCCCGGCAGAGCGCAGCTTGCGCGGACGGCGAAAATTAAATCACCAGTGTCTCTCAGAATAACTTCTTCGCCGGTTTCTAAATCGCAGGCGACTGCGGCAAAGGGAATCGGCAAATCCTCAAAATTTTTAAAAGGAAAATTCTGTTTAATAAAATTACCCATCGGCGCGTTTGACAGTAATCCTTTCGGCGAAAAGGAAAATCCGGTCATATTAAACCAACTGATTTTGCGTCCCATTTCGATTATTTCCTCAACGCTCATTCCGCACGCCGCAGCGCCGCCCGCAAACGAACCGGCGGAAGTTCCGGCGATAAAATCGATCGGGATTTTATGCGCGGCTAAAATTCGCAAAACGCCCAGGTGAGCGAAGCCACGCGCCGCGCCGCCGGATAACGCTAAACCGATTTTTTTTTGAGCCATATTTATTTAGTGAATAACCAAAAGCGGTAACTAAAATTTTTCACAATTCACTTTTCACTATCAGATTTTACTTTTTCAGAAACTTTCGACATTCTATCATTTAACAAATTTTTAACTTATGACTCTAATCGAAACTTTATCTTTTCCGAGACACACCACCAGCGCGGACATTGCCGCCGGCGAAATGGTTTGTCCTGTTTGTGCAAGGGAAGTGCAGGATGAATTTGTCCCGCTTTCGATTGTCGATGAAGAATTGCAAAAACTTATCCGCGCCAATTCTCACAACGCGCAAGTGTTTGAAGTTGTTTGTCTGCGGTGTCTGCGATTGTTTGAACACGCCAAAGAGAATATTTTAAGCGATGCGGCAATGATGAAAGACGGTTCACACGTGCTTTCGACGCCGCTCCGGCTTGACGCCCTCCCGCTTTTTACGGGCAAAAATGTGACTATCGCTTTTCTCGATTCGGGTTTTTATCCGCACGCCGATTTGACAACGCCTGAGAACAGAATTCTGGCGTATCAAAATATGAGCGCCAAGAACGGTGAAATCGCATCGCTTTTTCAAAGCGATGTTTCGAGCTGGCACGGAATGATGACTTCGGTGGTCGCGGCGGGAAACGGTTCGCTGTCGAACGGCTTTTATCGCGGAATCGCGCCGGATGCAAATGTTGTTCTCGTTAAACTGGCGCGTACGGGGCGCATCACCGAGCAAAATATTCAGGACGGTCTCGAATGGATTTTGGAAAATCGCACGAAATACCACATACGCGTCGTGAATATTTCAGCCGGCGGCGATTTTGAGCAAAGCTACTTGCACGATTCGCTTTCGCAGACGGTTGAAGAATGTGTTGCGCAGGGAATTACTATTATTTGCGCGGTTGGAAATGCCGGACATCTGCCGACGCATCCGGTTTTTCCGCCCGCCAGTTCGCCTTCGGCAATTAGCGTCGGCGGGCTTGACGACAATAATTCGATAAATCGGGCGCGACGCGGAATGTATCGCTCAAGCTATGGTCCGACGCTCGACGGTTTTCAGAAACCGGAAATTATCGCTCCCTCGATTTGGGTTCCCGCGCCGATTCTGCCCGGCACGCCGACGGCAAATCAAGCTGCGCTGCTGGAAGTTTTAGACAAAGCGGAAGATTCTGAATTACACTCGATTATTCAAGCCAACGCCGACGTTGAACCGGATTTAGACGCGGCGCTCGACCGTCCGGCGTATATGCTTCGGCAGATTATCGCACTAAAACTGCGCAGAGAAAATGTCATCACGCGCCATTATAAATATGTTGACGGAACAAGCTTTGCCGCGCCGATTGTCTCGTCGGTCGTCGCGCAGATGCTTGAAGCGAATCCGCGTCTGACACCGCAGAAAATCAAACGTATCTTAATCTCAACGGCTGAGAGACTTCCGCATTATCAAGTCGACCGGCAGGGCTGGGGCGTGATTGACCCGCGCAAAGCGGTTGAAGCCGCGTTGTCGTTTGGGTAAAAGTATCGAGAAAAAATCGAATAACGACAAAGAGGATTTATACAACCAAATAAAAATCGATAGGTAATTTTAGTTATATTTTTCTGTAATCTTCTGTGGCTAAAATTATTGATTAATAAAATTATAAAGCACAACGCCTGTTACCTGAATGCTGCGATCGCCGACTTTGATCGGGTTAAATCTTGATTGACGGGCAGCAGCTTCGGCAGGGGCGCGAAGCATCGGATGTCCGCCGGTCGCTTTGGCGGATAAAACATTTCCGCCTTCATCAACTAAAACCTGTACGGTAACGCGACCCGAAGCTCGCATTTGTTTTGCCGTCGGCGGGTAGGCAGGGGTCGGCAAATTAACGGCGCGACCATTTAAGACTCCCGCGTTGACCGGACGATTACTCGGCGGAGCAGTTACCGAAGGCGATGGTCTCGGCGGAGTATTGGCGGGTGTCGGCGTTACAGTCGGTCTTGTATTAGCCGCCGTTGACGGCGTTGGCGTTGGCGAATTTATGTTATTTGAATTTTGATTAACATTCGCGTTTGGTCTAGGAGTTATGCTCGGTGTCGGTGTCGGTCTCGGAGTAGGAGTTTTGACAGCGATATTTGTGTTCGGGCTGATATTTGTATTTATACCTATATTGGTATTAGTGTTGAAATCAATATTACTATTGAGATCGACGAGTGAATTGTTAATGCCGAGATTAGTATTCAGATTAACGTCAATCGGACTTAAATTAGTATTAATATTCTGATTTTTTTCACCGGAATTTCCATCGCCTAAGAACAGAAAAGCTCCACCCGCGCCTGCAAGAAGTATAATCGTTCCCAGGATCGTTAAAAAAACGATTTTAGATGTGTTTGATTTTTGCGGAATCGGTTGGCGGTAGGTTTGGGTAGTTTTTATTCGAACCGGCGGTGCGATTTTTTTTTCGGTTGTCGGAATAACAATACGCGGCGCCGGTTCTCGGATGTTTTCTGTTTTACCGTCGGAAGGCGGATTAGCCGCGACGGGCGGCAGAGGCTTTCGTCTAATAATGGTTTCTTCGCCAAAGTCGTCCTCAGTCGCGCTTTCGCTCGGCATTTCAGTAAAATTCGGTTGGTTTTCTTCAACCAGCGGTGTGCCGTCTTTAGTGCAGAAACGCAAAATTTCTTCGTCGAAACGTGTTTGACAGGTCGGACAAAATTTCATAATTCTGTTTATAATATCCGTTTTTCAATTTTTCTAAAACTGCGTAACAATCTGTGTTTACGCATTCTATCACGAACTTTTCTCTTAAAGAAAATATTGCGCCAATTTTACTGCAAATCTTTTGAACAGATTGAAATTGCTTTGGAAAGAATCGAAAAGTTCGTTAACAAATCATAAAAATTTTATCTGCAAAATATTCTCTTCATCCCTGTTAAAATATATTTGTGCAAAGAAAAATCACAATTATAGGCGCGGGTCTGGGCGGACTTTCCGCCGCGATTCGGCTTGCTAAATTGGGTTTTGAAGTAACGATTTTAGAAAAGAACGAAACCATCGGCGGCAAAGTAAACACAATCGAATCAAACGGTTACAGATTTGATACCGGCGCAAGTCTACTGACGATGCGCAATGTTTTAGATGATTTATTTGATTTCGCCGGGCGCGATATAAAAGATTATCTCCCAATAGTTTCTTGTGAACCGATTTGCCGTTATTTCTGGTCAGGCGGCGCAACGCTCGATGCTTCAACCGATTTAGAAAGAACGGAAAATGAAATCGCTAAAATCGAACGTGTTGATGCGGCAAATTTTCGTCGATTCTTAGCCGATGCGAAACGGAAGTTCGAGATTGCCGAAAAGACTTTTCTCGCCTACAGTCTGAATGATTTACCGCGGTTTTTGCATCCGAAATATTTTAAAGATTTAATCGCTATTTCCAGCTTAAAAACTCTCGACGAACACAATGGGAGTTATTTCCGGTCGCCGAAAATTCGGCAGCTTTTCAACCGTTTCGCCACTTATAACGGTTCCTCACCATTTGAAACGCCGGCAACTTTCGCCCTTGTTCCGTATGTCGAATTCGGTTTGGGAGCGTGGTATGTGCGCGGCGGAATGTATGAAATTCCGCGAGCTTTGGAAAAATTAGCAAGAGAATTAAACGTTAAAATCAAAACGAACTGCGAAGTTAAAAAGATTGAAATCGAGAACGGAAAAGCTTTCGGCGTGTGTCTAAAAAACGGCGAAATTCTTCCAAGCGATTTTGTCGTTTCAAACGCTGACGCGATTGAAACTTACCGCAATTTGATTGATGAAAAGCAGCGTAAAGATTTTCCCGACAAAAAATTAAATAAAATCGAGCCGTCGTCAAGCGGTTTCGTTTTGCTTCTCGGCGTAAAAAAGCGATTTTCAAATCTCGCCCACCACAATATTTTCTTTTCCGACAATTACAAAGCCGAATTCGACGCGATTTTCAAAGAAAGGCGTTTGGCAATGAATCCAACAATTTATGTGTGTGCAGCGTCGAGAACCGACGCTGCACAATCGCCGGAAGGCTGCGAAAATCTTTTTGTTTTGGTCAACGCGCCCTATACAAGTTCGCAAACTGTTTGGAAAAAAGAAGCAAAAACTTACCGAGATTTAATCGTCAAAAAGCTGGAAGGTTTTGGACTGGAAGATTTGGAAACTTCGATTGAGTTTGAACAAACTATCACACCCGAAGATTTTGAAAATAAATATAACGCCAATCGTGGCTCGATTTACGGCGTTTCGTCAAACGGAATTTTCTCGGCTTTTCTTCGTCCGCCAAATAAAGCGCGCGGCATCGAAAATTTGTATTTTGTCGGCGGCGCTACGCATCCAGGCGGCGGCATTCCGCTTGTTTTATTATCGGGTAAAATGGCTTCAGAGTTAATATCGAAAAAATTAGCCGCCGATGAGCGCAGATAAACACAGATAAATCAAAAGTTTATTTGGTCACCAGAGGCGCCAATAAAAATAATTAAGTTTATTTTTAGTAACACCGATATCTTCCTTAAAAAGTTTACTATCAAGACGTTTTACGTTTATTATAAGAAAAATTTGATTTTTCTTTAACCATTATGAAACAGTGTCCAAGTTGCCGAACAAATTATACCGACGATTCGCTCAAATATTGTTTGCAAGACGGAACAGAACTTGTAGAAAACACCGGTTCAAGCTCGGAAACAATTGCTTATGACGATGCGCCAACAGTTATTTCACCGCGAAAGGTTGAGCCGATCAGAATTGATGTGCCGGATTCAGAGTGGCGGAGTTGGGAAGGGAGCAAGCAGGCAAAAGTTCCGCCAATTGAAGCTGCGCCGTATCAGCCGGTGCAAATTGAACCTGCGCCGACAAGATCGAACACGACTTCAACGGTTTTGTTGACCGTTCTGGGAATGCTCGGGCTCCTTGCAATAGCGGGCATCGGGGGCTGGCTTTATTTAAATAACAAAAAAACTGAAGTTGCCGTTAACGTCAACACCAGCGCGCCGAACAGCCGTTCTGTTAATGCGAATGCGGCGGCAAACCAGGGATCGAATGCCAATAATCTCGCTGTGCCGACCCAAACTCCGAAAGCCGCATTGACTCCGGCTCCGAAACCGACGCTCAACCCGGAGCAGTCTCAAGCCGTCACAGACGACGTTGAAACTCTTGTTGACGAATGGAAATCTTCTTCGGAAAACCTCGATCTTGAAACGCATTTAAGTCAGTACGCCTCGACGGTTGATTATTACAAAGGCGGAAGAATCGGGTTGGCAAGGGTTCGCGCCGATAAACAACGCGCCTACGAACAATTTGATTCGATAACCTTTAACATCACGAATATGAAGGTGACGCCTGATGCTTCAGGCGAAAAAGCAAGCGCGATTTTTGACAAAGAATGGACGTTTGAAGGAGAAAATAAATTCTCGAGCGGCAAAGTTCAGCAGCAATTATCGCTTAGTAAAATTGATGGAAGATGGAAAATTACGGGCGAGAAAGATTTGAAAATTTATTACGTTGAGTAAAAAATGAAAGCCTTGCGTTTTGAAAATGACTGTTTGAAACTGGCTGAAATCTCTAAACCGAACTTTGAAACCGAAGCACTCGTGCGGGTGTTGCAATCGGGAATCTGTAATACGGATTTGGAAATCGTCAAAGGTTATGCCAATTTTAGCGGCACCATCGGACATGAATTTGTCGGTATTGTTGAGGAATCGAAAGACGCGCCCGGTTTAATCGGAAAAAGAGTAGTCGGCGAAATAAATGCGGGCTGCGGAAACTGCGAATCGTGTCAAAAAGGCGACGCGCGACATTGCCCGACGCGAACCGTTCTCGGAATTGTCGGACGCGACGGCGCGCACGCCGATTACCTCAAGCTGCCATCAAGAAATCTTTTACAAGTTCCTGAAAATGTCTCAAATGAGCAAGCCGTTTTTACCGAACCGCTCGCAGCGGCATTCGGCATCACCGAACAAGTTGAAATCTTACCGGAAACGCGCGTGGCTATTATCGGCGACGGAAAACTCGGAATTTTATGCGCGCTGAGCTTAGCGTTAAAGAGCAGAAATGTTTTTCTGATCGGCAAACACAAGGAAAAATTGCGACTTACCAAAAATAAAAACGTTGAAACGGTTTTGGTTGAGGATGCGAAAAAACTTGGTAAAAGCTTTGATGTCGCCGTTGAGGCGAGCGGCGCGGAAAGCGGATTTGAAGCGGCGCTCGATTTATTGAAACCGCGCGGAAAATTAGTTTTGAAATCGACCTTTCACGGCGCAGCAAAATGGAGCGCGTGGCACGTTGTCGTTGATGAAATAACAATTGTCGGCTCTCGTTGCGGAAGATTTGCACCGGCGCTCGAACTTTTGAAAAACAGGGAAATTGATGTTGAAAATCTCATCAGCGAGCAATTTAATCTAAGCAGAGGCGTTAAAGCGATAAACCGCGCCGGAGAAAAAGGCGTAATGAAAGTGATATTATCAATGACGAATTAAGTGTTAAGAATTACGATTTAACAGAGAGATTAAGAAAGAGTAAGTGAAAATTACGAAGAATGTTTTCTATTAATTCGTAATTGACAATTTTATATTCGTCATTGTTTTTTGTCTTTTGTTATACTTTTTAAAAGAGAATATTTCTTGCCGGAATCTTGAGTTTTAAGGAGAAAGCAATTTATGACTGTTGACCGAAAAGAATCTAAAAAAACTTTGTCGAGCACAAGGCGAAAGTGGCTTGCAAATTTTATTTTGACAGTTATTGTATTTGGAGTTAGCGCAAATTTTTCCGTTGCCCAAGTTAACAACACCGAAAAGATTAGAGATTTATCTGCTACTCCTGAAAAACTTTCCGCTTCGTTCGCCCAGGTTTCAAAAAAAGTCGGGCTTGCCGTTGTTAATATTGACACTAAGGGGAAAGTTCCCGAAATAACCTCAAAAGGTGTCAAACCGCCGGAAGACGCGGACGATATTATGGAATTCTTCCGCCGCCAGATGCCCCAGCGTCCGAGCTCCGCCGTCGGAAGTGGCTTTATTGTTGACAAAAGAGGTTATATTCTGACGAATCTTCACGTTGTTGAAGACGCTTCGCGCGTTTTGGTTCGCTTGCAATCGGGCGAAGAATTTGTGGCAAAAATTATCGGCGCTGACGATCAAACCGATTTGGCGGTTTTGAAAATTGATACGGGGCGCGACTTGCCGTTTATCAAGTTCGGCAATTCTGACAACGCGCAAGTTGGCGATTGGGTTCTGGCAATCGGTTCGCCGTTCGGGCTCGCGCAGACCGTGACGGCGGGCATTATTTCACAGACCAGGCGCGAAACTCCTTACGCCACATCTTTTCAAAAATTTATACAAACCGACGCGGCGATTAATCGTGGGAACTCCGGCGGTCCGCTCGTCAATATGGACGGCGAAGTCATCGGCGTAAATTCGCAGATTGCCACTTCAACCGGAGATTACAACGGCATTGGGTTTGCTCTGCCGTCGAACGAAGCCGCAAATGTTTACAATCAAATTGCGCAGACCGGCAAAGTAAAACGCGGTTATCTTGGCGTGCTTTTGGATTCGGTCAAACCGGAATTTGCTAAAGTTTATGAACTACCCGAAGCTAAAGGCGCAATCGTCACCGAATTGCGCGACCCGCAGAGCCCCGCAGGCAGCGCTGGCTTGAAGGCGGGCGATGTTATTTTGGAATATAACGGCGAAAGGGTAGCAGGCGCGCAGGATTTGATACAAAAAATTGCTCAAACAGAACCTTCGAAAGAGATTAATCTGCTTTATGCGCGTGACAGCGGGGGCAGAATGGAACGTAAAACGGCAGTTGTGAAAGTCGGCGAGCGTCCTCCGACAAAAACTATCAATATTGGCGACGAACCCGCGAGAAAACTGACCGTCGGCGATCAAAAGAAACCGGCTGAACCGTTCGGATTAACCTTAGGGGAAGTAACACCGCAAATTGTTGCGCTTTATAAACTTGAGGACAAAAAAGGAATCGTCGTCAAAAATATCAATCCGGCGAGTTTTATTGCGGATGTAAAAAATTCCACCGGCACGGACGCGGCTCTTAACGAAGGCGATTTGATTCAGCGTATCAACCGCGTTCCGGTTACTGATTTGAAAACTTTTAACGAAGTTGCCGCGAAACTAAAAAAAGGTGATGCAGTCGTTTTGCAAATTCAAAACTACGATTTTCGGAGTGGTAGCCTTCAACACAGAATTGTGCAATTTACGGTGCAATAAAATAAGTCTCAGGTCTCAAGTCCCAAGCCTCAAAGTTCTAGTTCATCAGACTTGAGGCTTGGGACTTGAGATCTGAGACTAAAGAATATGGCAAAAGCAAAAGAAGCAAAAAAATCGAATAAAAAAGCGACGGGCAAAGTCGAAACTTATCATAATTACATCGGTGGCGAATGGGTGAAATCTCTTTCTGGCGAATGGTTTGAAAATTTGAATCCGGCGGATACAACAGATGTCATCGGGCGTTTCCCGAAGTCAAACAAGGAAGATGTTGACGCGGCGGTCGAAGCGGCAAAAAACGCCTCGACTCGCTGGCGCCGAACTCCCGCGCCGAAACGCGCTGAAATTCTGTTCAGGCTGGCAAGAATTTTAGAGCGTGATAAAGACAAATTTACCCGCGAGATGACCCGCGAAATGGGCAAAGTGCTGAAGGAAGCGGGCGGTGACGTGCAGGAAGCGATTGATTGCACTTATTACACGGCGGGCGAAGGTCGGCGGCTTCACGGCTTTACGACTCCGGCGGAAATGCCGAATAAATTTGCGATGTGCGTTCGTCAACCCGTCGGAATCTGCGGATTGATTACGCCGTTTAATTTCCCGATGGCGATTCCTAGTTGGAAATTAATTCCCGCGCTGGTTTGCGGTAACACGGTTGTTATCAAATCCGGCGAAGACGTTCCGCTTTCAACAATCAATCTCGTTAAATCCTGTGAAGAAGCCGGAATTCCGAAAGGGGTAGTAAACCTCGTTAACGGACACGGCGCGGAGGTCGGCGCGCCGCTTGTTAATCATCAAGATATTCGCTTGATTTCCTTTACGGGTTCAACCGACACGGGCAGAATCATCGCCGAACAATGCGCTAATCAAAACAAAATTGTGTCTTTAGAGATGGGCGGCAAAAACGCGATTATCGTGATGGACGACGCAGACATTGACAACGCCGTCGAAGGCTCGCTCTGGGGCGCGTTCGGAACTTCCGGACAACGCTGCACGGCTTCTTCCCGTCTTGTTGTACACAAAAAAGTTTACAAAAAATTCTGCGAAAAATTAGTCGAACGAGTAAAGAAATTAAAAGTCGGCAACGGACTGGACGCAAAAACCGAAGTTGGACCGGTTATTAATCAAGCCGCGATGGAAAAGATTCTCGGTTACATCGAAATCGGGCAGAAAGAAGATCAAGCCACGCTTGCCTGCGGCGGAAACCGTTTGACAAAAGGCGAATACAAAAACGGTTATTTCATTGAACCGACTGTTTTCACAGATGTTGCTCCTGATCATCGAATCGGGCAGGAAGAAATCTTTGGACCCGTCACGAGCGTTATTCCGTTTTCGACTTTGGATGAAGCGATTGACATCGTGAACAACGTCAAATACGGTTTGTCGTCAGCGATTTACACGCAGGATGTGAATCAATCGTTTTACGCGATGCAGGAGCTTTACACGGGGATTTGCTACGTCAATTCGGCGACCATCGGCGCGGAAGTCCATCTTCCGTTCGGCGGCACAAAAGGCACGGGCAACGGACACCGCGAAGCCGGAACACAGGTTTTAGACATTTTTACCGAATGGAAATCTCTTTATATTGATTACTCGGGCAAACTACAGAAGGCGCAGATTGATTTGGTTGAGATTTGATGACGTTCCCCGATTTTAACGAAAACGGCGATTTGCCCGTTGGCATTTATTCGGCGACGCTGCAAGAAGTTTTAGAACATTTCGGCAAAGGTTCTTTGCAACGCCGACTCGTTGCCGGGCGGTTGACGAAAATTTACAGATTGTCGAAAAGCACTAACCAGCTTTCACGTTTCATCATCTACGGTTCTTTTGTTACCGGCAAACCGAATC
>JALZOH010000384.1 GCA_030857305.1 Acidobacteriota bacterium | reverse complement strand
CGACTTTGAGCAGCTTGGCTTGCACCTCCAAAGAGAGTTCGCCGATTTCGTCCAGAAAAATCGTTCCGCCCTGCGCCGCTTCAAATTTTCCCGTCTTTGCACAGAGTGCGCCGGTGAACGCCCCTTTTTCATAGCCGAAAAGCTCGGACTCGATTAGCCCAGGGAAGAGTTCGGCGCAGTTGACAGCGACAAACGGCTTGTCCTTGCGCGGGCTGTGATTATGAATTTGTTGGGCAGCGTGCGTCTTGCCCGTGCCGGTTTCGCCTAAAAGACACAAATCGAGAAAGTCATAATGCGCAAGAATCTGAATATTCTCGACTTCGCTGAGATTATTTAACATTTGATTTTTTATTATTGCAAAAATGAATTGAGCGAAAAATACAATCGGAACACGGTTTTCACGTTCAAGTTTGCCGCAAAAACAGTCGCCGAAAAATTACCCTCTATATATAAAAACCCCGCCGAAGCCCCAAGGTTACCTCTCGCGTAAAAATTATTTTCATTTTTTTCACGCGAGAGAATTGCTTTGGACAAAAGATGCGGCGAGACGGTATATTTTAAAGTAAAGCCTAACTCTTTCGCCGTTTAACGATTATTGAAAGCAGTAGTAATGGTTTGTTGTCTAAACCAATGATTGAAGCGTTTTGGGATGTCGTGCGGCAGTTTTCAAACAATGAAAACAAACCGTCTGATTCGATTGAAGAACCATCTCACAAAAAAAATTCAGAAGATTCGTTTCTTGCCGCCTTGCCCGTCGTGCGAAAAATCGTGCGCCGCCGTTTTGTGTCGCTGAGGCAGGCGGAAACATCTGATTTGGAGCAGGGAATCATTCTCAGGTTATTGAATTGGCGCGAGAAGTATCCAGAAAAAAGCGAAAAAATGTCAACGGGCGACTGGGAATCTTTCGCCGCTCGGACTGCATATAACGAAACGAATCGGCATTTTTCCAAAAACGCGGCGGGTGCTTCGCATTTTCCGCTTGATGTTGCTGATGAGATTGAAAGCCCGCAGTCGGTCGCCGGTGACTCGGACGCTGAATTTCAATCGCTCGCCTACTTCGTTTGGCAGGAAACTTGCCAGTTGTCTCTGCGGCAAAGACGCGCTTTGCTGCTTCACAGCCGAAAGCTAATCGTCTATTTTCAAAAGGGCGGCGTGCGCGAAGAGGAATTGGCGCAAAGTTTGGAGATGGAGATCGGCGAATGGCTGGAAGTTGTAGTAAAACTGCCTTTGCAGGACGCTCAAATCGCCCGCTTTGTCGGCGCAACCGACGAACGTCGAAATCTGGAATCCGTAATCAATTCAATAAAAAAAGCAAGACACGAAGCCCGCGCGAAGCTCCGGTTATTAACGAACAAATGAAGACCGTCGAACATTTAACAAAAGAGCAGCTTGACGCTTACGCCGCCGATTTGCTCGCGCCAGCCGAAACGGATGCGGTCGGCAGACACCTTCTGCAATGCGCAGCTTGCAGAGATGCGTTGCCCGCGCCGACGCCGGAGCAATTCTGGTCTGCGCTGCTCGATGATGAACCGGAACGCGAAGAAATTTTTGGAGGCAAAAATCTTTCGCCTGCGGCATCGCCGCTTTCCGCAGTTTTCGCGTTTTTCCGGCAGCCGGCATTTTTGGGCGCTTGCGGTTTAATTTTGATAGCGGCTTTTTCATTCGTGATTTGGCAGAGTAGAAGTGCATCCCACCAATCGAAAACGGAACTCGCGCAAACGAATGAGACTCCAAAAAATGCGGAAACACCGAACGCCGAAAGCAATTTGCCGACAACCGAAAAATCGCCCGATGCGCCCGGCGACGAAGTTCAAAAAATTGAAAGTCCTCAAAATTCCGAACGGCAACTACAGCTGCGCCCAACAAAGCCGGACGCAAACCTGCCGCAGACCAAGGGAAATCTAAACGAAGTGGCAGAAATGCAAAATAGGGAATTGGCGAAATTACTCGAAAATGTACCACCAGTCGTTTCGTCATTACGCCCGAACGGAGAAGTGCTTTTGCGCGGCAAAGGAGATAAGCCAAATTCTAAACTTGCCGCGCCGACTTTTTCCCTGCTAACGCCCGTCGGCGAAACGGTGCTGGAAACTGTGCCGGAGTTTCGCTGGCAAAAAATACCAAACGCGACGAGCTATCGGATTTCGTTACTCGACGCGGAATTTAATGAAGTTGCAACGGCGGAAGTTTCGGGAAACAGCTTCAAGCTCGATAAGCCTTTAAATCGCGGTGCGAAATACTTGTGGCGTGTCGCGGCGCAAACTCCAAGCGGTGAAATCGTCGCGCCGCTTCCACCGCAGCCGCCCGCCGTTTTCCGCGTCGCCGAAGAAAAAACTGAAAATCAAATTGAGTCGTTGAAGAAAAACGAAAATGACCGATTAAAGCTCGCCGTGTTTTACGCTCAGGAAGGAATGCTCGAGTCAGCAGCCTGCACTTTGAAGGAAATTCTGGCGAAGAATCCGAAACACAAAGCGGCGCGGCGTCTCCTCGCGCAAGTCGAGCGATGGAAGAAAGAAAATAATGCGACCGTTCAACGCTGCGGACCTTCAACGGCGACAAAGGCAGACCAGTAAAAAGGATGATTAAACGGCGCGGGACGCTTCAAGGCTTCGAGTTGCGCCGCCCGTAAAGCATTTGCCGATTCGGTTACGTTTCCGTTCAAAACGCGATGAAAATTCAGCATCAAATCGGCGGTCGCTTTTTCTTCGACCGCCCACTGCGCGGCGATGACGCTTTGACCGCCCGCTGCTAAGAAAGCCCACGAAAGACTGAGCAAACCTTCGCCGCTCAAAACTTGCCCGTTGCTCGTGTCGCAACTCGAAAGAACGACCAAACTATCAGATAAATTCATCTGCAAAATTTCTGAAACCGTCAATCGCCCGTCGTCGCTGGTTTCCGGCGTAAAAAGCAGCGCGGAATCGAACGGGTCGGTTTGATTAATTTCCCCGTGAACCGCGAGATGCAAAACTTTAGCTTGCGCGGCTTCCGTCTTAACGCGCCTTTCGGTCGCGGCGTTTTTAACGAAAATTGACGACGGCGCATATAGCTTGCCGATGTCGTTTGCCTCGCGCTCAGCTTCCGGCAAGGCAGGGGAATCTTTTCTGGTCGAATTGGCGAAAGCGACTAAATTCTTTCGGTTAGTTTTTGAAGTTGTCGGCGATTTTAGCCCGGTCAAAACGCCGAGCGATGGGGCGTAGGAAATTTCGCGTTCTTCGACGAGGTATGTATTAGAT
>JALZOH010000383.1 GCA_030857305.1 Acidobacteriota bacterium | reverse complement strand
CGCGCCGCCCGAAACCGCGCCCGCGCCGACAATTGTGTGAATTTCGTCAATAAAAAGAATCGCGTTTTTTTCTTTTTTCAAATCTTCGATAATCGCTTTGAAACGCTGTTCAAAATCGCCGCGGTAGCGAGTTCCCGCCAGCACCGCGCCCATATCGAGCGAAAAAACTTTTGCGTTTTCCAAAACTTCCGGCACATTGCCTTCGCTGATTTTCAGTGCCAGTCCTTCCGCCAGAGCAGTTTTTCCAACGCCCGGTTCGCCGACGTAAAGCGGATTATTTTTCTTGCGACGGCAAAGAACCTGAACGGTCCTTTCGATTTCTTCGCTGCGCCCGATTATCGGGTCAATCTCGCCTTTTGCGGCTTTGGCAACGAGTTCAACCGTGAAGGATTCAAGCGGTTTTTTCTTTTTGCCTCCGGCGGCGCGTTCTTCGGCAAATTCTTCCGCGTCTAAGTCATCGGAAAATGTTTCGCCGAGCGGCTCGATTTTTGAGATTCCGTGCGAGATATAATTCAGTACGTCGAGGCGCGTTACGCCTTGTTGGGCAAGCGCGTAGACCGCGTAGGACTGTTCGGCTTGAAAAATCGCGGCAAGGATATTTCCGCCGTTGACCGCTCGCTGCCCGCTTCCTTCCGCCTGCAACATCGCGTACTGAACCGTTGATTGAAACGTTGAAGTAAGTTCCGGCATTTGCTGTACATTTCCGGGAATCTTCTCGAGAGTGCCCTCAAAATAATCATCAAGAAAACCGGCAATCTCTTCAAGATTAGCGCCACAATTGTATAAAATATCGCGCGCCGTACCGTCATCGAGCAGAGCGTAAAGCAGATGCTCCAGAGTAACGTATTCGTGCTTTCTCCGAACGGCTTCATCAACCGCAAAACTTAGTGTCTCTTCTAATTCTTTTGTTAACATATTTAATTTTATTTTAATCTTCCTCAACCGTGCAAAGAAGCGGATATTCTTGGGCGCGGGCGAGATTCATCGCCTTTTCGGCTTTCATATTGGCGATTTCAAACGAATAAACGCCGGCGATGCCGATGCCGTCGTTGTGAACTTGGAGCATAACTGCGAGGGATTCGGCTTCCGAGCGCATAAAGACGTGGCTCAAGACAAAGACGACAAACTCCATCGTCGTAAAATCATCGTTGTGCAAAACGACTTTGTAAAGCGGCGGCTTTTCAAGCTTCGTTTCGCTTTCGGTCAAAACATCTTGGTCATAATCAGGAAATTCAGGCATAGAAATAATGGATAGTGGTAAATAGAAAATCGTTGTTAAACTCAGAATTTACCATTTACCACTTTCAAATCTTATTCACTTCAAAATACGCTTTAATCGCGTTGTATTTCGCGGAATTGTTTAAGATGTCAAAAATCCTGTCATAGTTTTCTAAGCCTTCAACTTTGTGCGTCAACATTCTTGAAAGCCAATCCGCATACATCGCTTCGCATAAAGCCAAATCCTTGACGCCCATCTCGAAATGTTCGCGGCTGGCGTTGACCGTGCCGACCATTGCGCGGTTGCCCAAGACAAACATCTGATTGATTTTGTCGGACGGAACTTGATCGGTTTTGCGCGTCCCGCCGGTCACGCTGGCTAAAACTAAAATGCCGTTTTCATTTAAGGATTGCATTGCGTCGAAGATAATCGGCGAATAGCCCGTCGCTTCGAAAATGAGGTCGTATTCGCCGTATTTTTTCGTCGAATCGGCAATTGATAGTTTGTCGGTTGAATCGTAAGTTGCACCGATGGCTTCGCACAGTTCAGCATTCAAATAATCTTTACGCGCTTGTTTGCCGAAACCGTGAACTTCATAGCCGCGCAGCCGAAGCGCCATCACGGTTAGAAGCCCGACATTGCCAGTTCCCAACACCGCCGCCGTTTTCGGATGCCAGATTTTTAAGCGTTCCTGAATATCTGCCGCTTGTTTTAAACCCTTTTCAATTATGGAAAGCGGTTCGAGCAGAACTGCGATCTCAGCAATTGCCGGCGGAATTTTTATTAGAAAGTCCGCATCCTCTACGTAATACTCCGCCATAAAGCCGTGCAACCGCGAGATTCCGCGCTCGAAATATTTGTCGCTGGTCGTAAAATCCTGCATGCCGATCGTATCGTAAATGCTATTTCCACACGGACGCCGAACCGTAGCTACAACGTAATTACCGATCTTAAGCTCAGTTACATTTTTGCCTATCTCAATGACACGCCCGAAGTTTTCATGCCCGAGAACGAGAAAATTGAAATCTTTCGGCGCTACGCCGTATTCACCATTATTGATTTCTCGGTCGGTTCCGCACGCTCCGGCACGCAAGACCTCCACCAAAACGCCGCGACCGTTTTTAATATCGCTCACCTTTGGCTTTTCAATTCGAACAAGGCGAACGCTGTTCTGCTTTTTTGGCGTTACCGCAACCGCTTTCATAAATTTTTTACTGTCGTGTTGAATAAAGCTAATAGAAGTATCTTGCCTATATTGCGAAACTCAATGATAAGTCTAATTGTCAGATTTCAAAAAAGCGATGTACTTTTCAGATTTAACTTCAAAAACAAAAGAACAGCGATTCCGATGGTAAATATTTATCGAGCGTACTGGACAATCAAAGCGCAGAAAATAGAAAATAGTTTTATTTTATAGACCAACAGGAGAGATTATGCCAACACGGAAAACAACTTCAAAATCTACTGCAAAAAAAACCGGAAGCGCAAAAAATACCATTAGCACAAAAAAAACCAGCCCCAGGAAAAGACCTGACACTAGTAGTGCACTCGGCACCATCTATGACAAAGCGAAAGATGTAGTGGGCGACATTCTCACAGGTGCGGCTGCTGGAGCTGCGGTGGGAGCGGCAGGAACGGCAGCAGGACTCGCAAGCGAAGCTCTTGCTCCTGCGAAAAAACCTGTCAGAAAAAATAGCGCGGTAAAACCAGCCAACACTGCTAAAGACGGCACCAAAAGTGGATCAACGGCAAAAAAGCCGGGCTTGAAAAAAGCTTCATCCGCGTCAAAAACTGCTTCTAAACCTTCGAAAGCGAAGAGCAGCAACCCTGCTTCTAAACCTTCGACGAAAAAAGCAAAGAGCAACGGAAAAAAAGCGACAGCCGCGAAAAAAACTAAATAGGTTCAACTCATTTCAATTTTTTTAGTAGGACAATTTCTACTTGAAAAAATTTTATTGCTTTAGGTCAATTCTGTCGAAAGAAAACCGATTGCGGCTTTCGATTAGATTTTGG
>JALZOH010000043.1 GCA_030857305.1 Acidobacteriota bacterium | reverse complement strand
AAACTCTTCAAGCATCTCTTTTGTAACATGACCCTGTAATGATTCCGTATTTGAATTGTTATTACATTTTCGACTGTTTTTTGTTAAAATGCGCAAGTATTTATAACTAAGACAAGGTAATTTTGAATTATGAAAAAGTTTTCTTTCCTTCTTTCCCTACTCTGCATTTATCTCGTTTCCCTTTCTGTTTATTCACAGCAAGATCCAAAAGATGAAGAAATTTTGCGAATTGATACATCTTTGGTTTTTGTGCCTGTCAAGGTTACAGACCGCAATAATAAAAATATTACTGATTTGAAAAAGGAGAATTTTCGGCTTTTTGAAGACGGGATTGAACAGGAAATTGCTAGTTTCGAGTCGGTGGATGCGCCTTTTACTATTGCTCTTTTATTAGATGTGAGTGATTCGACAAAGTTTAAAACAAAAGAAATCCAAGATGCGGCGATTGCCTTTGTCGAAAATCTTCGACCCGAAGACCGCGTTTTAATTTTTGCTTTTAACCAAAACCTTGTAAAAATTGCAGATGTCAGAAATTCTGATGTAGAAAATCTTTCAATTTTAATTCGTCTTTCGGAAAATGTAGGCAGAACGAGCCTTTATCAAACAGTTGAAACAGTCGCAAACGATTACTTAAAAAGTATAAGCGGTAAAAAAGCCATTGTTTTATTTACAGACGGAATTGATACGGCAAGTTATAAGCAAACTTTTGCAAGTAGTCTTAAAACAATAGACGAACTGGACGCGATAATTTATCCGATACAATACGAAACGGTTGAGGATGCCCGGAAGGCTTATGATAATTCTATTCTGGGGAAAAGCGTTGTCCTGGTTACTTCAAAAGGCGAACTTCTAACAAATGCTTACAAACGCGGGACATTGTATTTAAGAATCTTAGCCAATAAAACGGGTGGAAAATATTTCTTGGCAGATTCCTTGGAAAATTTATCAAATTCTTTTTCTAAAATCGTTAAAGAATTACGCGAACAATATGGATTAAGTTTCTATCCGAAAAATCAAGATTTAACTACAAGAAAACGAAAAATCAAAGTTGAATTGAATATCCCGAAGGCGGTAACTCATACACGCAAAACTTATATTCCTAAAACTGTTACAGAACCCGGTAATAACTAGCGAGTTCAGTGTTTTTTTCTGAATTCTTACATCAATAATTATTGAAGGTTTTAGAGTTGTCTTTTTAACTTGAATGCAAAATTTTACCGTCTCTCAAAATGTCCAAAAAATGCAAACGTCTTCTACGCTTAAAGCCGCACAGGTTGCTGCAGACTTGCGCGAACAAGGACACGACGTAATTGATTTGACTTTGGGTGAACCTGATTTTCAAACACCCGAATTTATCAAAGAATACGCTTGGGAAGGTTTGCAAAAAGGCTTGACGAAATACACGCCGACCGCCGGTCTGAAAAGTTTTCAGGAAGCAATCGCCGGATTTTACGCTCATGAATTTAGTACGGACTTTTCACCGAAGGAAATTGTTGCTGCCTGTGGCGGAAAGCAAGCACTTTTCAACGCGGCTTGCACTTTGTTAAATCCGGGCGATGAAGTGTTAATTCCAAAACCATACTGGGTAACGTTTCCTGAAATCGTTAATTTTACGGACGCGAAAAATGTTTTTATCGAAACAGAAGAAACCGGTTTTGTTTTGACCGCCGAACAAGTTAAAAATTCGATTACCGACAAAACCAGACTGCTTATCCTAAATTCGCCGAACAATCCGACGGGTCGCGTAATTCCGCCGGACGAAATGCGGAAAATTGTTGAAGTCTGCGCCGAAAACGAGGTTTATGTTTTGACCGACGAATGTTATTTATTTTTCGTCTATCCGCCCGCAGAAGTTTTTACGTCCGCGAGCCTTCCCGAAGAATTAAGAAAATACGTCTGCGTTGCCGGTTCATTTTCCAAAACCTACGCAATGACGGGCTGGCGCATCGGATATACGATTGCCAACGAAGAATGGTCAAACCAGATGTCGAAACTGCAAAGTCATTCAACTTCGCATCCAACTTCATTCGTACAATACGCCTGCGCACGCGCGATGGAAAATTACGCCGATTCGAAAAAGGCGGTGAATTCAATGCTTTCGGAATATAAGATACGAAAGAGTTGGCTGATTCCCGCTTTGCAAACAATTGAAGGCTTCGAGTGTGCCGAGCCGGAAGGCGCGTTCTACGCTTTTGTCGACGTGCGCCAAATGCTCGGCGACAAATTCAAAACGTCTGCCGACGTATCAGATTTATTATTGAATGAAGCGCACGTTGTGGTTACTGACGGGAAAGGTTTCGGCGCCGACGGATTTTTGCGGATCTCCTACGCGACTTCGATTGAGAATCTGCAAAGAGCGGTTGAGCGAATGAAAAATTTACTAAATTCGGAAAAGAAAATTTCCTCGCATCAATAGAGTCCGATGTTTTAAACATTGTTTGGCAGAGTATAAATTTTACGAATTTCCGCCCGTCATTAATAAGCCGATTTCTTCGTTGCTCGTTTCTTTTGGATTGACTTCGCCGACAATTTTTCCTTTACGAATGACCAGCAGCCGGTCTGCCAACGCCGTTACTTCTTCGAGTTCGGCAGAAACCAGCAAAACTGCTGTTCCCGAGTCTCTTAAAGCGATTAATTTACGGTGAATAAATTCAATGGCGCCGATGTCCACGCCGCGTGTCGGTTGGGCAACCAATAAAAGTTTTGGATTAAGTTCAAACTCACGCCCAATAACAAGTTTTTGCTGATTGCCGCCCGAAAGTGATTTGGCGGGAAGTTCCGCGTTTGGCGGGCGGACATCAAAATTTTCGATAATTTCCTGCGTTCTTTTGTTGATCGCTGCGTAGTTAAAAAGACCGCCAACGCTTGAAACAGGCTGCCGATAATGCACGCCGAGGATTGAATTTTCCGTTAAATCCGAATTCAAAAGCAATCCGCGTTTGTGGCGGTCTTCGGGAATATGCCCGATGCCGAGTTCCCTGCGCGCGCGCGCGTTTGTGTTTGTAATATCTTTACCAAAAAATTCGATGTTTCCGCGAACATTCGACGGCGGCACGAGTCCTGCCAGAACTTCAATCAATTCGGTTTGCCCGTTTCCTTCAATGCCCGCGATTCCGACAATCTCGCCCGCTTTAACTTCAAGCGAAACGTCATTTAACGCTTCACCGTGCGCATTTTGAATCGAAAGGTTTTGTACTTTGAGAATTGTTTCCTGCGGATCCGCATCAGTCTTTTCGACTCTCAACAAAACGTCGCGCCCGACAATCATTCGCGCCAAATCTTTCATGTTTGTTTCGGAAGTTTTCACGTTACCGACCGTTTTGCCGTCGCGCATGACGGTTACAAAATCGGAAATTGCCAAAACTTCTTCGAGTTTATGGGTGATAATAACGATTGTTTTACCTTGTTCGCGCATCCGGCGCAAAATACCGAAAAATTCCTTAACTTCCCGCGGAGTTAAAACGGCGGTCGGCTCGTCTAAAATTAGAAGCTCGGCGTTGCGATAAAGAGCTTTGAGCAATTCGACGCGCTGTTGTGCGCCAACCGACAAATCTTCAACCAGCGCGCGCGGATCCACGCCCAAACGCAAATCATTTGAGAGTTGTAAAATATCTCGATTCGCTTTTTCTAAATCCAGATTCGCCGCACCGCCCGTTTCCGCGCCCAAAATGATATTTTCAGCAACGGTCATCGTGTCGACCAACATAAAATGTTGATGCACCATTCCGATGCCGAGCGCAATTGCATCGTGCGGCGCGTTTATATTGACAGATTTTCCATCAACCAAAATTTCGCCCGAATCAGCCGTGTAAAAGCCATAAGCCACGCGCATCACGGTTGATTTTCCCGCACCGTTCTCGCCGACAATGGCGTGAATCGTACCTTTTTCGACTTTGATGGAGACATTATCATTAGCGGTTACGCTACCAAATGTTTTTGTAATGTTTTTTAGTTCGATCATTGAAGAAAATTTACTTGTTAAAAACCGTTATTAAACTGTATGCAGCTCCAATAGAGAAAAATATTAGTCCAGCAGTCATCCAGTTAGCCGTTTTACTTTTGTCACGATAATATATGAGAAAGCAAACAATACCTGCGAGATTAGTAATTGATAAAACTATCGAGGTGTAATCGCCTTCAATTAAACTGAGCAGGCAATTCAATAACCCGATAATTGTTGCAAAAATCCAAAAAATAACTGCAATCTTCACTTTATTTTCCTCCCAAAAGACCTAGTTCGTTCAAAATCTTTTTAGCGATTTCGATCCGCGCGGGCATAAAATTTTCGTTTGTATTTTCGGCTTCAATATTGTTGGCAAAATAATAAACATTTCCGTTTTGCTCGACGAATCCGGTATACCAGCCAAGACGTTTTTTGCCGTTTCTGCCGGCGCCGGTTTTGGCGAAAAGTTTATAATTTGGATTACTTTCCGTCAACATTATTTTCTTCAAAATTTCAATTGAACGCGCTGAAACCGGCAGTTTGTTTTCATAGACTTCTCTCAAGAAGGTTATTTGTTCATCCGGCGAAATTCGTAGATTTCCGCGCAGCCAAAATTGGTCAATGCCGCCTGAAATATTACGGTTTCCGTATGCAAAATCGTTGACGTATTTTCTCATACGTTCTTCACCGACGCGGCGCGCAATTTCCTGATAAAACCAAAGCGCAGAAAATTCAAAAGCGGAATCAAGCGTGTGGTCTTTGTTCCATTCAGCCCGGTCGCGCTTCACGCCGTCCCATTTGATAATTTCGTTTTCGTCTTTTACAACATCTGTTTCAAGCGCAATCAGCGAATTCGGAATTTTAAACGTTGACGCCGGAGTAAATCTTTCAGCGCACCGTTTTGAATTGTATCTGACGAATTTATTTTCTTTTCTGTCGTATAAAACAAAACAGCCTGTAACTTTGTACTCGTCAAAAAACTTTTTCAGATCATCTTTTTCGACAGACTTTTCCGTCTCTGCAAGCAAATTTTTGTTCTCGATTGCAACCGCGCCAACTTTTTCTTTTGAGCAAGCAGCAAATGTGTTCGCAAAAAATAAAAGGCAGACGACGAATAGAATTTTAAGGTTAATATTTTTCATAAAATTATTTTGCCATTGCGTCAGTTACTTTTATCTCGCCCGCAACAATTTTTCCTTTTGCTTCTTCGACCTTTTGCAAAATTTCCGGTGAAATTAAACTCTTATTGTTTTCATCCATCGCATATGCAACGCCGTCTTTGTCGAGTCCGAAGGTGTGAAAACCGCCTTGAAAATTACCGCCGAGAACTTCTCGGGCGACGTCATAAACTGCGTTGTCCACACGCTTCACCATTGAAGTTAAAACAAACCCGGGCTTTTGTCCGTTTTGATTTGAATCAACGCCGATGACAAATTTAATCGCTTCATTTTCTGAATTTTTACCGAATTGCTCAACTGCGTCGAACGCGCCCAAACCGGAATTTCCCGCCGCCGTAAAAATCACGTCCGCGCCGTTATTTATCTGATTTAATGCTAATTCCTTGCCTTTGCCTGGATTGTTCCACGCCGAATCGGTAACGCCGACATAATTAGCAATGACCGTCGCGTTCGGATTGACAGATTTCGCGCCTTCTTCATAGCCGGTTTTGAAGCGGTGGATAAGCGGAATGTCCATTCCGCCGACAAAGCCCAAAACGCCGGTCTTCGATTTTTGCGCGGCAATCATTCCGACCAGGTAAGAGCCTTCGTGTTCGCGGAAAACTAAGGAGGCGACATTTGGCAGAGGCTTGCCATCTTTGCCCATAATAACACCGTCCACAATCGCAAACTTGATGTTTGGGTAATCGGTCGCCACCTTTTGCATAATCGGTCCCTGTGCAAAACCGACGCCGATTATTAAATCAAAATTCTTTTCGGCAAATGCCCGCATCGCCGGTTCAATCGAAGTCGGATTTCCCGGTTCGACATCGTAGAGGCTGATGTCGAGTTCTTTTTCAGCGCGCCTTACCCCTTCCCAAGCCGCGGCATTAAATGAACGGTCATTTTTACCGCCGATGTCAAAAACGATTCCAACCTTTATTTTGCCTTCCTTTCTTGTCTCGCTCGAGTTTACAGCACAAGAAGAAAGGACAGAAATGAAAATACTGAGAATAATTAAACTAAGTAAATTTTTAATGTTCATAACAAATTGCGAGAAATTGCGTTTAGATTATTTTTTTTATCAATTGAAATTTTTCCTTTGGTTTTTCGTCTCTAATTTTATATGCATCGACTAATTTTTGATAAACTAAATCTGCCTGATTTTGGTTTCTGCAAAAAATAAAACCCATTGTTTCCCCTGTCTCTAATTTATCGCTGAGTTTTTTCACACACTCAAAACCAACTGCGAAATCAATTTTATCTTCAATCTTTATTCTGCCCCCGCCAATTTTAGAAACGGCTTCGCCAATCGCGGTTGCATCAATTTCCGTTACAAAGCCTGCCGTTTTCGCTTTTATCTCAATTTTAATTAAGCTCTTGTCAAGCAAGTTTTCAGGTTTATCGCAGATGTTGGGATTTCCGTTTTGGAGCTCGATGTTTTGCCGAAATTTTTCTAATGCTTTGCCGCTTTCCAGAGAATCTTGAATCTTGAATCTTGAATCCTGGATTGTATCGACAACTCCGCACAACACGAGCATTCGCGCTGAAAGTTCGATTGAAAGCTCGAGCGTCGCCGACATTGAGGCGTCAATTTCGCCGCGCAAAATTTTGATACATTCAAAAACCTCTAACGCATTGCCGACGAATTTTCCGAGCGGCTGATTCATATCGGAAATCACGGCTTCGGTTTTTACACCGAAAGCATTCCCCGTTTTGACGAGAGCCGCAGCTAAATTTTTTGCATCATCGCTTTTTTGCATAAACGCGCCGCTTCCGGTTTTCACGTCCAGTACAAGCGCGTCAAGTCCTTCCACCAACTTTTTGGACATAACCGAAGAAACAATCAACGGAACAGATTCGACTGTCGCCGTCGCGTCTCGAAGCGCATAAAGTTTTCTATCGGCGGGAACAAGCTTTTTTGTTTGTCCCGACATCGCAAAACCACAGCTTTTAATGACTTGTTTGAATTGTTCGGTTGTTAGATTTACATTGTAGCCGACGATTGATTCGAGTTTGTCGAGCGTTCCGCCGGTGTGTCCGAGTCCGCGCCCGGAAATCATCGGAACACTTACCCCGCACGCCGCGACCATCGGCGCAATTATCAGAGATGTTTTATCGCCGACGCCGCCCGTCGAATGTTTATCGGCTTTTGGCGCGTCGATGTCCGAGAAATCGATTGAATCGCCGGATTCGAGCATTGCCTTTGTCAAATTATTTTGTTCATCGAGCGAAAATCCCCGAAGAAATATTGCCATCAAAAGCGCGGAGATTTGATAATCAGCCCAAGTTTCATTTGTTACGCCGTTGACAAAAGCCTCTATCTCTCGCTGAGATAATTCTTGACCGTCACGTTTATTAGCTATAATCTCTTGTGGGCGCATTTATAAAAAATTTTGATGTAAAACCGGCGCAATAATTATTAAAAGCATTTATCTTTTAAAAAATTTCGGGCATAATAAATTTATTATGAAGATGAAATTTATCACAGCCGTCGTCGCATTCTCCGCAACTTTTTTCTTTTCCCTTCTACTGGTCGGTTTCCCCAAAACAAATTATAGTCTGCAACATCAGTGCAGCAACCAAGCACGATACAAAGTAACCTCGCTGCTCGAGCAAGACATCGCTTTTGGACACGAGCGAGATACTCAGGTACGTTCCTTATACCTCAGAAACGATTCTTCCACATCAATTTATACTTCAACCGAATACGCAGAAATTGTAACAGAATACGTCCGCTATTCGGAAAGTTTAGATGATACAACACTGCCTCAGGATTTTCGCTTCGCCTGGCGCGATCATATGAGAGCTTGGCGCGAGCATGCAAATTTTCTAAATCAAGCTGAAGGCTCTTTTTTCAGCGAGGATATCAATAGAAGTGAGTTTTTTAAATTATTCTGGAGGCAAGACCAAGAAATTACCGACACCTGGCGCAAAGTAAAAGTTGTCGGCAGAAAATACGGCGCTAATGTGCAGTATTAACTTGTTCAAGTTTCAGAGTTGTCGAGCGATTTATTGGGTTTTTCCCAGCAGAATTACAGCTTCGGCTTTTATTGCATTGCTTTTCCCGACTGCGTCAACGCCTTCGCCGGTTTTCGCTTTAACGCTCACACAATCAATTTCTATTTCCAAACTACGTGCCAGATTTTCGCGGATAGCATTTATATATGGGCGTAGTTTTGGTTTTTCCAAATTAATAACCGAATCAAGGTTAACGACTGCAAAACCATTTTCCTTCATTAAACGCAGTGCTTCCGCCAAAAATACGAGACTGTCAGAGTTTTTCCAGCGCGCATCTTTGTCTGAAAAATGCGAACCAATATCGCCTAAAGCAAGCGCGCCCAAAATTGCATCCGTCACCGCGTGAAAAAGCGCATCGGCATCGGAATGCCCGACTGCGCCTAACTCGGAATCAATTTGAATCCCGCCCAATATTAACTTTTTGCCCGCTTCAAGCCGATGAACATCATTACCGAATCCGATGCGATACATAACTTTTTGATAATGAACTTAAAAAACTAATTTTTAGATTTCTGTTTCAAGGAGAAAAAACTCCGCAATCATTTTATCTTCAGGAAAGGTAATTTTAATATTTCTTGCGCTTCCTTCAATGACAGCAATTTCAAAGCCTAATTTTTCCACTAAAAAACATTCGTCCGTCGCATTTTCGTCAAGGTTATTTTCGGCAAAGGCGCGTTTCAATATTTCATAGCGAAATGCTTGTGGTGTTAGAGCGCGTTTTAAACGACGCCGGTCAATTGTGTTCATAATTTTGCCATTAGCAACTTCTTTGATAGTGTCAGTTACATCTGCTACCAAACACGCCGCTCCTGTTTCTTTGGCTTTTGTAACAACTTGAGTAATTTCATCTACGGAAACAAAGGGGCGGGCGCCATCGTGGACGACAACAACTTCAACGTTTGGCTGCTCGATTGAATTAAGTCCATTCAAAACTGATTTAGTTCGAGTCTTTCCACCTGCAATTATTTTATTGAGCTTTCTTATATTATGATATTTTTCAGCAATATCCGAAAAATTTGCTAATTCATTGGCAGGTAAAACAAGAACGATTTCATCAATCGCAGGGCAGGATTCAAAGCGTAAAAGCGTATGAACGATAACGGGTTTTCCAAGAATCTCAAAAAATTGTTTGGGCGTTTTTGTACCGAATCTTTGACCGCCTCCGGCAGCAACAATAACAGCGATGTTCATAGTCGGATGGTCGGAATAGATTATGAGTTTTCAGTTACCCGATATTAAAAGGCTGGGGAAACTTTCCTGTTTGTAATAACTCATTTTTTTTATTCTTCAACGATTGTCGGTTCACGAAGTTGCTGCGTCGCTTTACGAAAAGTCGTAGCGCGTGATTCGTGAATATTAGTTGAATTTTCGTAATTGTCCTCTTTTTCTTCCCACAAACGTCCAAAAATCATTTTTCCGGCTGTCGTCTGTAAAACACTTGTCACCGCTACATCCGCCGTCTTACCAATCAACCGCCGCGCATTATCAACCACAACCATTGTGCCGTCGTCCAAATAAGCCACTCCCTGGTTGTATTCCTTACCTTCCTTCAAGATGAAAACGCGCATTGCTTCGCCCGGCAGAACAACCGGTTTTAGCGCATTGGCAAGTTCGTTTATATTGAGAACATTTACGCCGCGCAGCTGTGATACTTTATTAAGATTAAAATCGTTGGTTACGATAACTGCTTCCAGTTCTTTACCGAGTTCAATCAATTTTAAGTCAACTTCTTTGACCGCCGGAAAATCGGTTTCGATAATTTGAATATCAAGATTGCTGTTGTTCCGCAAGCGTTGCAGCATGTCAAGCCCGCGCCGTCCGCGTTGGCGTTTTGATGAATCGGGCGAATCGGCTACTTGCTGAAGTTCGGTTAAAATAAACTGCGGAATTATTAATGTCCCGCCGAGAAACCCGGTTTCTGCCACATCCGCAATGCGCCCGTCAATAATGACACTGGTATCGAGAACTTTATAATCCCGCTTGGAAAGATTTTTATCGCTGAAAATTCCGCCAAGCATAGAGAGGTCTAGAAATTCTCCTTTTGCCGCGCCGACCATCAAGCCGATATATGCCATAAAAAATGCGAGCGCAACGGTGAGAAAAGTTTTCATCTCGGCATTAACAGCAGTTGTTTCCTGCGAACTGATCAGCATTCCAATCAGATATGCGCCGACAATTCCGAGAGTTGAGCCGATTGCCGCACCGATTAAAGTTTTAAGAGAAGCACGGCGCGCCCGCATTTCAAAACCGATGACAAAAAGCGCAATGACAATTCCGAAAATTGCCGAAATAAATTGTCTTGTTCCCCTGCCCATCGCTTCCGAAAGATGCGTAGTTTGCGACAGAGGATTCAGCAAATAACCCATTAAGGCTAAAAGTAAGATAAATATTATTCTAATTATGACAACATCGAGTTTCATATCAGATAGATTTTAACACGAATTAAATTTTATGAATAACGTAAATTAATGCTTGGGGTTTGCATTAATCGATTGTTAAAACACAACTTTTAAATTAATTTTTTTTAGTTTTGCGAGC
>JALZOH010000042.1 GCA_030857305.1 Acidobacteriota bacterium | reverse complement strand
AAAATGACGGGCGCGTCGTGTCAAACTTTATCGTGCAGGCGCTGCGCGGCGAAGATTTAACCGTTTACGGCTCTGGGATGCAAACACGTTCATTCTGCTACGTTGATGACCTTGTCGAAGGAATTATCCGTCTGATGAACACCGAAGCTGAAGACATTCATTTGCCTGTCAATATTGGAAATCCAGGCGAGTTTACGATGAACGAACTGGCAGAAGAAGTCGCTCAAGCAGTAGGCAGAGATATAAAAATAAAACATCTGCCTTTGCCTCAGGATGACCCGAAACAGCGTCAGCCGAATATCGAACGGGCAAAAAATTTGCTGGGCTGGCAGCCGACGATTCCGCTTGCCGAAGGATTAAAAAAGGCAGTTGCTTATTTTGCGGAAAGACTGGAAGATTCAAATACTAAAGAAAACATTTTAATGGAAAAAGCAGTTTAAGATTTAAGAAGTCTTTCTGCGAAAATCGAAAAATCTGAAAATAAATAAATCATGAAAATTTTAATTACAGGGGGCGCGGGATTCGTCGGAAGTCATCTCGCCGACAAACTACATAACGAGGGACACGAAATCACGGTGATTGATGATCTTTCGACAGGACGTTACCAAAACGTCGCGCATCTCGAAGGCAAAAAAGGATTTCGTCTGATTATTGATACGGTACTAAATGAAAAATTGATGGAAGAATTAATCCGCGAAACCGATCGGGTTTTCCATATGGCGAGCGCGGTCGGCGTCAAATTAATCATGGAACATCCCGTGAAAACAATCGAGACGATTTTTCGCGGAACCGATGTTGTTCTTGGATTTTGTTCGCGCTACCGCAAACGTGTTCTTGTTCCTTCGACAAGCGAGGTTTACGGCAAAGGCGCGTCAATTCCGTTTAGAGAAGAAGATGATCTGCTGACCGGCTCGACCGATAAACACCGTTGGGCTTACGCATGCGCCAAAACTCTCGATGAATTTCTCGCGCTTGCACACTGGAAGGAAACGCGCCTGCCGGTTGCCGTCGTGCGCCTTTTCAACACTGTCGGACCGCGCCAAACCGGACAATACGGAATGGTTGTTCCGAACTTCGTGAAATCCGCGATCAGAAATGAGCCGATTATCGTTCACGGCGACGGCAGCCAATCGCGCTGCTTCGGTCATGTGTTGGACGTGGTTGAAGGCTTGACCAAAGTTATCGAGACGCCCGAGTGTTTCGGACAAGTTATAAATCTCGGCAACAGCGAGGAGGTGACAATCAAAGGTTTAGCTGAAAAGGCGATCGAGATGACGGGCAGCACAAGTGAAATCCGTTACATTCCGTACGAAGAAGCTTATGGAGAAGGCTTTGAAGATATGCAAAGGCGCGTTCCCAGCCTTGATAAAGCAAAACGGATTATCGGCTATCAGCCAACCCGTACGCTGGAAAAAATCATCAATGACGTGGCGGAACAATTTCGAGAAGAACTAAAATCGGAAACCGCTAACGCTTAAATTATGAATTTTTTGAACAGGTGTTTTTTCGCCGTCAAGAACATGAAGAAAAGGAGATTAGTTAAACTATTTTCTATATCACCGCGTTTTTCTGTGTACTTTTCAGTGGCAAATTTTGTGTTGATCTTTGGATTGTCAGGAATTTTTGTCTTTGCTCAAGAAACGGGCGGCGTCAAGGGGAAAATCCGCACAACCGGCGGCAGCGGCATTGCCTCTGTCAAAATTACCGCTCGCCAGAAAGGCGAAGATGTCAAATCTGCGACTAGCGATTCGAACGGGAAATTTGTATTGGAAAATTTACAACCCGGAATTTACAATTTTGTTTTGAGTAAGAGCGGTTTTGCTTCCGGTTTAATGAGTAATATAGAAATTGAAAAGAAGAAAGTGAAGGATTTGGGCGACCGGCTAATTCTTGGTGTTGACCAGGGAACGCTGGTAATTGTCAAAGGAAGCGTTTTTGACCGGAACGGACACAGCGTCTATGGCGCAAAAGTTGTAATTGAAAAAGTTTCCAGCGACGGGCAAACCCATAAAGTCGGCTCTGGCACGACCAGTCAAAGCGGTGAGTTTACGTTTCGGCAGTCCGAAGGAACAGCAAAGTTTCGAATCACGGCGACGGCAAAAGGCGCTTCAGCAAGCAAAGAAATAACTGTTGATAGTGCGATGATTTACCGGTTGGCAATTACTCTAAACGTTGAAAGGTAGAAAGGGAAAATAGCTTGCATCCATTTAAGGTTTTACTTTTTTAAGTATTTTCACTTTTCTACTTTAATTAACCGTTTCTGAAACTTCTTCTGCCGTTTGTGACCCGGGAATCGTGCCAACATCAGTCACAATTAGCGGCACTTCTTCAATCAAAATCGCATTTGCCAGAGTCTGCACCCAGTAAGTTCCAGCGGAAGAAAAAACCAGATTGACAAAAAAGCTGACATTATCGGTAAAACCGCCGGGCGCAAGTTCGATGTTTGTCGGTTGTGATCCGACTAATACATTTGTTTTATCGGGCGATAATATCCGCACTTCCGTTTGATACATACCTTCACCACGCCAATGATTAACAACCGCGAATTTAATCAGGGAGACGGGCATTTGTTCAACCATTATGTTTTGAAAAACACCCATCATCGAGATTTTATTTCCCATCTCGAGCCGCACATCATCGCATAAAAGCGTATATATAAGTTTTAAATTCTGTGTATTCATAATTTTTTAAAGCTAAAGCCGCAAAGAAGAAATAAAAATTAGTCCGTATTCGTTCAAATTTATCTTTACCTATACCGATTTCTCCAAAAATCCGCGCATCTTTCCGTCTATAGTTAAATTTTTCCTAATATTTATTTCAACTAATGTGATTTAATCAATTATTTCAGATTGCTCCATTTTTCTCGAACCAATCTTGCAATTTCTGCCATGCTTCTTCGGAAGCTGGTTTGTTAAATTGTGCCCGGTAACCGGCGTGAAAACCGTGGTCGGCATTCGGGAAAACAACGATTTCAGATTTTGATTTTCCTTTCTTCAGCTCGTACTGCATTCTCTAAACCGATTCAAGCGGAATTCCTTTATCGAGTCTGCCATAAAGTCCCAAAACCAAATTTTTACTTTTCCTTTGGCATCGGTCAAGGTTATAATCGATGAAAGTCCAAATCTATCCGGGTGCGTGGTAAAAAATATGATGACGTATGTTTTAATCGGTCTCTCACTGTCTCTGGCTGGCGTTGCAGGTTTACAGTTTTTCTATATGATTTACTTGGAGCGGATCGACCGCGAGCAAAAAAAACGCATTCATGAACTCGAACGGCACTGCAAACATTTATCAAATCGCTTGCAGGCTGCCGAACAGCAAATTTCCGAACAAAACAGTTTGCTCGAAAATATGATCGATGAATTCGATGAAGAGGAAGAAATTTGGGCAGACGTGATTGATGACCGGTAAAAAGCTATTTTTATTTAACTTTTAAACTCAACAATCGTCGCGCCCCAGCTGCCTAAAAATTCCGGCGCGCCTTTAAATGATTTGACAAAATCCGTTTCCGCCAGAACTTTTCTCACCATTTCCTTTTGCACCCCGATTCCTTTCCCGTGAATTATTTTCACAACTTGAAAGCCCTTATCGAAAGCTTCCGAAAGATATGTTTCAACCACTGCCTTCGTGTCACGCGGAGCAAATGCGTGAAGGTCGAGCGTGTCGGTAATCTTTATCTCAAACGGTTCGGGAAACGGATTGTATACATCCAGCTCATCGTCCATATTTAGCGTTTAAAGTTCAATTTTTTGAAATCTTAAATCCTAAATTATTTATCGTCTGGTCTGGGAATATCAGGCGGCGGATTTACCTTCAAACGATTTTTATCTTTATAAACAACAAACCGATATTCTGCCAATTGGTTTTCAGCATTATGAAGTTTGACGGTAAAAGTTTTATTGTCGCCCGCCCCTTCAACTTGAAGCGGAAGAAGTCCCCACACGTCGCCGCTTCGGTACGCCTTGTAATATTCCTCGTTATATTTGTCGTAGGCAAGCACCAAAATGCCGTCGAAGTCCGGTTCAACTCCGTCCTTAGCCTTAACGAGATTGCTCCGCGAAAGAATTACCCAGCTTCCGGGCTTTGAAAATTTCACAATTCCCGTATCGCCGGGGAGAGGTTTTTCGTTTGCCTCAATGTTATCAAGTCTTTGCCACGCGACAAATTTTTTATTGTTGTTTTGATAGAAAACTATGTCGTTCGGCAGTTGGAGTTCAACCTGGCGACCGAACAGCCAGCCGGAAGGCGCGGGTGAAACCGAACGATCAAGCCGAACTTTATACCAGATGTCATATTTTTCATCCATCTTCTCCGGCTCATCAGCCTCTTTTGCCGCTTCGAGCTCGGCATTTCTCATCCTGCGTCTCGTCTGCTTCTGCTCGCCTCTTCTTGCGTCGTCAATATCAGACGCTTCCTGCGTCTTCTGCACAAACTTCCAGGAAACGACTTCAAAACTCGACAGTTTCTCATTTGACAGATTGTCGAGTTTGAAAAGTATATTATCATCGCGCTGTTCAGGTGAAAGACGCAGATTGGTAGCGGCACGCAGCTGACCAATCGCCTGCGGCGGCACATCTTTATCTTCTTCGGCAAGTTTTTTGGATTTTTCGAGGAGCTCTTCAATGATCACGTTTTGCGCTTCAATCCAGCCTTCGGTATTGTCTTCATCTTTCGCGCGGACACGATACCAATGAACTTTTTCAAAATCAATTTCGTCTAAAATATCGAGCGATTCACCACGTTTAACTTCCAGAAGGTCAGCCGCCACGACTGCGTAAGAACTGCGAATCCATGCTTTATTGATGATCGTTCCGGTTCTGCTGAGTCCGACCAGACCCGTTACATTTTCGATTGCGCTGCTGAATATGCCGCAGCTACTCGCGAGCATGCTGATAAGCAAAAACGCCATTAATAAAAATAATTTCCTCGTTCTCATTTTGATCTTCCCAAAGATTTTCGCCAGTTATTATAACCTAATCTTTCTAATAAATTCTTTTGCTGATTCCTCAATTTTATTTTTACTTGAAGTTTTACAGCAGAATTAATTTCCTGTGTTTCGATGCCGATGCTTTCGAGCTTGGTTTGCCAATTTATCTTTTCCCTACCGTTCACATATTCTTCAACAATCGGGCGAAGTTCCGGGTAACTGTTCAAAACATTTAAAACGGCTGTATTTCCGTCTTCAGTTTTACTTGAAACACCGTGTAATTTTAAAATTTGTCGAAATAAATCGGCAATTGAACGCTTTCCTTTGCTGTTTTCAAGCAACGCCACATCGCACAAAAAAGCGATTAGCATTCCGCGCGAGTAAATTTGCGAGCCTTTGTTGTTCCAACGATTTTTCGAGGCTTCAATCAAAGAAGTTTTCTGAAGCTGCAAGGCGTCCATATTATATGCCTGCTCGAGCGTCGCGAGAAAATCTTCAAAGCGAATCCGGTTCATCTCGACTGCCGTCCGCAGCGATTGATAAACGGTAAAGCCTTCATAAAACCAATCATAATTCCCGTTTAAGGCTAAACTGTTCGGCAGCCAGAGATGAAAAATCTCGTGGCGCAATTGCTCGTGCAGGCGCTGTAGAGCGAGCGTTTTAAACGGCATATCGCTCGACAGAATCGTCACGTTTGCGCCGCGTGTCTCCGCTTCCCAACGACCGAACTTTATTTCCTTCGGAAAATGAATCAAATTTACCTGAGCATTTTCCACCGAAATATCGCCAAGCAGTTTTTTATATTTGGCAAAAATTTCGCCTGCCATTTGAAACGCTTCGGCGTCGGAGAATTGCCATTCACCGGAAATGGCAAAATTCAAAGTATTTTTGTCAACGGAAATTTCCTTTTTGCGCCAGTTTTTCCCGATCAGAAAAATTGCTTTTCCAATGTCGGAGGTGATAAACGTCCGGTCGTCCAAACTTTTTTCGCGGCTGATTATTTTCCAATTCTCAGGCAATTCAAATTTAATTTTAGCTGAAATCGGCTGGACGTTTGCGGCGGCAAACTGCGGCAGCAAATCATCAAGCATCAAAATTCCCTGTTCGTCTTTGATCCAGGAAATGTGCGCCAGTGCCGCAGGATTCGGCGGCTGTAAATCCGCTTGATAATTCCAATTTGCGGCTTGCTCTTCCGCCAGATATTCACCCGGAAGAAGTTTTTTAACCGTCACGGTTTGACCCTTGGCGTTTGATAAGTTGAGATTTGCAATTCTCTCGCCGAGATTTTCAGCGTTTGGAGAGGAGCGAGCAAAACTCCAGCTTTTATTTGACCCGGCAATTTCTTGCTTGAGGATTTTACCTTTGATTTGAACAGTTGTCGGCGCGGTTTGCACAAGCGTGATGTTCGCTTCAATTTCCTGTGCCGAACCAACGCTGGCGAGAAATACAGTTTCCAGGCAAAATATAACCAGGAGCAGAAACTTTTTTTCTGTTGTTGACATCGTAACAAAACGGGAACTAAAATATTTTTTCGTTCGTATTCTTTATTTAAGATTACAAACTCTATTTGCAGGATAAAAACTTTTTATGAGTATCGTCAAAATAGTAATATATACACTAGCATTTTTGTTGAGTCTCTTATATCTCGGACGCTTTTTTTTCCTCAGCTAATGACTCGACAAAAGTTCCGGGTAAAAGCATTTTTTTCGGAGAACAATTGTTCTCTGTTCTTGTTACACAATATTTTATGCATAATAGCGGTCAATTGTGACCGCTATTTTATTTTTTAGATTTATTTTATGAACGAATTAAGAAAAATTAAACGCGCTCTTGTAAGCGTTTCAGATAAAACAGGTATTGCCGAATTTGCAAAGGTTTTAGACGAACTAGGCATTGAAATAATTTCAACCGGCGGAACGGCGCGAACCTTGCGCGATGCCGGATTAAATGTGCGGGAGGTTTCCGAAATTACCGAGTTCCCTGAAATGATGGATGGACGCATAAAAACTCTGCATCCGAAAATTCACGGCGCATTTCTCGCTTTGAGAGACAATGAAGAACACGTTTCGGCGATGAAAAAGCACAACATCGAACCGATTGATTTAGTCGTCGTTAATCTTTACCCGTTCGAGCAAACCATTGACGATGAAGAGGTTAGGCTTGAAGAAGCAATCGAACAAATTGACATCGGCGGACCGGCGATGATTCGTTCCGCGTCAAAAAACTGGCGTGACGTATTAGTTGTTACAGACACCCGTCTGTACGAAAAAGTTATTGAAGAATTAAAAGAAAACGGCGGCACAGTTTCGCTTTCTACGCGCCAAACATTTGCAGCTCTCGCCTTCACGCACACCGCGCACTACGACGCGATTATTTCGGATTATTTGATTGAACAATTGAGCGACGCGGAATTTGATTTTGTCGAAAATTTTCATCCAGCCGCCGATGATGCCGCGTTTCAGATGTTTAAGGAAACCGAACAGCTTTTCGGCGAAGGTTTTGGCGACGAGTTTAACATTGAAACGTTCGATGAAAACGGTAATGCTTTAACCGATACAGACCAGGGTTTTGCTTATGATGAAGATATTGCGCTCACCAAAGTGAGCGATTTACGCTACGGCGAAAATCCGCATCAAAAAGCTGCGCTGTATGAATTTTTAGATCAACAGGAAAACGGAATTGCCAATGCCGAACAGCTTCGCGGCAAGGAAATGTCATTCAATAATTATTTGGATGCGGATGCGGCTTGGCGGTTGATTTGTGATTTTGACGAACTCGCCTGCGCCATTATAAAACATACCAATCCTTCGGGCGTCGGTATCGGAAAGAATAATGAAGAAGCCTACCGGCGCGCGCTGGCAACCGATCCGGTTTCTGCTTTCGGCGGAATCGTTGCATTTAATGAAAAAGTTGACGCAGAGGTTGCCGCCTCCGTCAACGAGATTTTTACGGAAGTCGTTCTTGCTCCGGATTTTGACGCCGAAGCGTTGGACATTTTCAGAAAGAAAAAGAATTTACGAGTTTTGCGGGTGGAAAAAAGTATCGATTCGCAGTTACCTGAATACCGGACAATCTCCGGGGGAATGCTCGTTCAGAAACGCGACGACCTTATAGTTACCGCCGACAATTTACGATTTGTCACCAAGAAACAGCCAACCGAAGAAGAAATTCGCGCCCTGCTTTTTGCCTGGAAAATTTGTAAACATGTTAAATCGAACGCGATTGTTTTTGCCAACGAATTTCAAACCGTCGGAGTCGGCGCCGGACAAATGAATCGGGTTGATTCGGTCAGAATAGCCGCGATGCGTGCCGAAAAAACCCAACTCGAATTAAATAATACGGTATTAGCTTCAGATGCCTTCTTTCCGTTCCGGGACAACATCGACGAAGCCGCTGAATTCGGAATTTCAGCGATCATCCAGCCCGGGGGTTCGATGCGTGATGAAGAAGTAATCCAAGCTGCTGACGAACACGGTTTAGCGATGGCTTTGACCGGCGTCAGACACTTTAAACACTAAAATTTATTCCGCGCTCAAGCTTCGTTATTTCAGATTCAGAGTTGAAATAACTATTGCTTGTTTAAAACATTTGACTTTTTGTTAAATTTAAGTAAACTATTTATTAATCTTAAACTACAAAGGAACGCTCGAAAGATTATTTTCTAAAAATCTTTCGAGTTTTTTGCTTGTAAAACTACTTAAGGCAGAAAAGTTTTCACTTCTAAATCTTCACCATTTGTTGATATTGAAATTGTTCCGCGCGTCCCGGTTTGTAAAATCTCCGCGCCTGAAAGCCGCCAACGCTCCAAAACTTCTCGGTGCGGATGACCGAAAGGCGAGTTGTTTCCAACCGGAATAACGGCGATTTTTGCTCCTGTTACATCTATAAATTTTTGGATTGATGAGGTTTTGCTGCCGTGGTGCGCAACCTTGACGAGATCTGCCTGCAAGAATTCCGGCATCTCCAAAAGCGCATGTTCAGTTTCCTTTTCGACATCGCCCGTCAAAAGAAATTTCCGCGCTCCGTAAATTACACGCAGAACTACGCTGTTATTGTTTTCGGAAACTCCTTGGACATACTCGCCTTTTTCGGGATAAAGAACTTCAATTCGCGCCTCTCCGATGGAGAAAACATCGCCCCGCGCGAGTTGCATTGTCTCTATTTTCTTTTTTTGCAGAATTGAATAAAGCTCCGCAAAATCCGTATCTTTGAGTGGCATCTTACCAAAAATTGCCGCCTTAATCTGAAAATTTCTTGCGACATCGGAAAGACCTTGAATATGGTCGGCATCGGCATGTGTTGCCAGTATATAATCAATTTGCGAATAACCCTTATTCCAGAGAAAATTTGAAACTACTGACTCGCCGATGCTTTGCGTATCCGGCTCAAAAAGTTCGGGTTCATCTCCGAATTCATTCTGCACGTAAATTTTGTTGAAATTCGTTTTACCTCCGCCATCGATAAGCATCGTTTCGCCGTTTGGAAATGTCAAAAGAGCCGAATCGCCCTGCCCGACATCAAGGAAATCAATGTGCAGTTTTCCGTCAACCTTCGGCGCACTAAACGGATGAAAAATAATCGTCACGAAAAGAAGCAAAAGAAATAGCATTGGGAAACGGAGAAAAGGCGGGGACGAAAGAAGTTTCGATTTTGGACTTTGGATTTTAGACTGTAATCTAAGAGAAAATGGCTTCCAGTCATTTATAATCAATGTCAAAACAATAACGGGCACAAAATACAAAAAATAAATCGCCTTCATCGCACCTGTGTAATTCGGCAGTCTCAACGAAGCCCAATCGTTTTCGGCTAAAAAATTCGGCGCTGAAATTAATAGCCAGTTTAATACTTCGGTTAATTTAATCAACGGAAAAGCGAGCGAATTGCTAACTTGCGCCAGAAGAAGAGCGAAGATTGCCGCAAAACTTTCGAGAGCAATGACAACGCCAGCCCACAGATTCAAAAGAACTCCAAAAAGCGAGAGTCGATGGAAATACATTACTGTTAGCGGAAGAAGCCAAATCTGCACAATCAATGAAACAAGCAAACCTTCAAAAAGGTAACGCAGAGGTTTTTGCAAATTTTTTTTAATGCCTTCGTTTAAGTATGGCGATTTGAAGAGTTTTGCCGACCAGACATTGCGCTCAAGCTCTCTCTCCCAGACATTTTCGCGCCAGTAGAGAGTTTCGCAAAAGCGTTTCAACCAAACGGAAACAATTGGCGGAAAAGGCGTTTCAGCTGAAGGCGACCAATTGCCGATTGATTCTAATTTTTCAATCAGCGGAAACGCCATTGTAATGATTGACGCAACACTGACAAAGGTTAGTTGAAAGGACACGGTTAATAAATCGTTCGGCTGCCAGACGAGTAAAATCAAGGCACACGCGCCAAAAGCGTTGAGCAGCGTTCCGTTGCGAAAGACAACTTGTGAAAATAATAAGACAGTGAACATTATTGTGGCGCGCACCACCGGCACATCGGCGCCGACTGCCAAAGAAAATGCCCATAGAAATGTTACTGCAATTAAAAATTGCCAGAATCTTTTTTTTGTAAAACGGCGGACGAACAGAATTGTTAAGCTGCCAATGAATGTAATGTGTAAACCGGAAATAACAAGAATATGAAACGTGCCCCCTTCACGAAAAACTTCTGCCGTTTGTTTAGTCAGAAAATATTTATTTCCGAGCAGCGATGCAATTAAGATCCCGGCGGTCGAGACGTTAAATTTTTCTTTGAAAT
>JALZOH010000382.1 GCA_030857305.1 Acidobacteriota bacterium | reverse complement strand
GAAATGAGCCAGCCGGTCAGTCTTGCCATTGAAGTTGCCGTCAAGCATATCAAATCACTGATTGAAAGTTTTAGATAAAATCCCAGCCCGTTCAGCAATCGATGAAGAAAAATATTTTTTATATTTTATTCGGTTTCCTTTTTATCACCGCCGTCGTTTCCGCTTCAGCGCAAAGCGGTAGGATAATTAACGATGAAATACACGCCGTTTCGCTCGCAGGAAATCTTATCGGTGATTCGCCCAAACGCGGCGTTTTGGTTTATCTGCCGCCGGATTACGACAAACAAACCGAAGTTCGTTATCCCGTCATTTATCTCTTACACGGCTTTGCGCCTGTTGCCAACAAAACCTGGATAATTGAAAACGAAGGTTTGAAGATGAACATCGGCGCGATGATGAATAAATTGATTACCGCAGGAAAAGTGTGCCCGATGATTCTCGTAATGCCCGACGCGAGCAACAAATTCAGCGGCAGTTTTTACACTAACTCAATCACGACGGGCAATTGGGAAGATTTTATCACGCGGGATTTGGTCGGCTATGTTGACAAAAAATATCGCACGATGCCGAATGCGGAAAATCGTGGAATCATCGGGCATTCGATGGGCGGTTACGGCGCAATCAAATTGGCAATGAAAAACCCCGATATTTACGGCGCGGTTTATGCGACAAGTCCCTGCTGTCTGGATGCTTACCCGAACCTGAACGCGCCGGATAAATTTATGGAAGAAGCGTCCAATATCAAATCTTGGGAAGAAATTGAAAAAGCGAGTTTTTTCGCCCGCACATTTCTTGCTTCCGCCGCCGCATTTTCACCGAATCCGGCAAAGCCGCCGTTTTTCGCGGATTTTCCGGTCAAAAAGAAAGGCGAACCCGATGCGTCTGCCGAACAATCTCAGGCGCGTTGGCTGGCAAATACGCCGATGTGGATGATTGACCAATATCGCGGCAATTTGACGCGGCTGCGCGGCATTGCCTTCGATGTCGGGACAAAAGAAGACCTTCTCAATTCCATCCGTAATTTTTCTGCTGTTCTCAAGCGCAATAAAATCCAACATACTTTCGAGGAATTTGACGGCGACCACACTGACAAGACGGCGGAGCGCATCGAAACTCGAATAATGCCGTTTTTTTCGCGCACGTTGGAATTTTACAAGAAAGAAGCGGTCAACAAATCAAAGTAAAGAGGTGAGTGAAGGTTTTAATTTATTTTGAAAAGTTCAGAGTCCAAATTTTAGTTTGTCTTGCACCGCCGCGTTTCGCTGGCGGTTTCACGCTAAAGCGTGGATTCTGAACTCTGTATCTTTCTAACCAACAAGAGAAATTCAAATATGAAAACTATTCTGGCAATTACAATTTTAATAATAACAGCATCAACATTCGCTTTCGGGCAATGCGGCGACGCGGAAAAAAAGGCTCTCGAAGCGTTTGATTTGGCGTGGGAAGCAGCCGGACAGCGCGGCGACCGCGCTTATCTGGAAAGCACTTTTGCCGATGATTTTGTCGCTCTGCCCGCAATGACCGGTAAAAAGGAAACGATTGACAATATTCTCCGCCGGGCGGAACGAAATAAAGCCAATCCGAATTTGGCTGACACGGTAATTTCCGACAATTACCTCATTTCCTGCACACCGAACACGGCGACCATCACGCACCGACTTCTGGTCACCGCCAAATTCCCAAACGGCAGAGAAGAAACCTACTATAACCGGAGCGTCCACGTCCTTGAAAAGCGCGGCGGACGCTGGCAAGCCGTTACTAACGCCAATCACGAAACGAGCGATTATGCCGTTTTAAATTATATGAAACGCGATTGGAACAACGCTTTGATAAAACGCGATACGGCGTGGTTTGAGCGAAATTACGCCGCAGATGCCAGCGAAGTTGACGGCAAAGCGGGCGCGATTAGCGGACGGGCGGCGATAATTGCAAAAATGAAAGCCGACAAAAGCGCGTTTGAATCCGCCGAACTGTCCGAAATGAACGTTCGCATCGAAGGCAGCACGGCGATTGTAACGGGCGTTAATCGCCTCAAAGGGCGCGACGAAAAAAATCAGCCTTTCGATATGCGAGTCCGCTTTACCTATACATTCGTCAAGCGCGACGGGCGTTGGCAGGTTTGGGCGACGCAAGGAACGCGCATTCCGTAACCGGAATTTCATCTTTTAATCTTGCAAAACTGCGGGGAAATCGAAGAATATAATGTTTGTGAAAATTTCTTTTTCCCGTTTTTATAACCGGCTTCTTTTCAGGCGCATCGTTCAATCGCTCGCTCTCATACTACTTTTAATTGTCATCAATTTTTTCCTGATACATCTCGCGCCGGGCGACCCGGTTTTTTATCTGGCAGGTCAGAGCGGTGACGAGCAGTATTACGCGCTTGTTCGCGCCAAGTTCGGTTTAGACCAACCGCTTACAACACAGCTTTGGGTTTATCTTTCGAGCGTTCTGCGCGGAGATTTAGGATATTCGTTAAGCTATCAACAGCCGGTGGCAGCGGTCATTTTCTCGCGCGTTCCGGCAACTCTTTTGTTAGTATCCAGCGCGATTTTGCTGGCATCCGTCGGCGGCGTTCTGCTCGGAGTCGAGGCGGCGCGGCGGGAAAATTCGTTTTACGACCGCTTCTTTAATACGTTTGCACTGCTCGGACACTCTTTCCCTTCTTTCTCCATCGGACATCTGCTGCTGCTTTTTTTCGCCCTTTATCTCGGTCTGTTTCCGGCACAGGGAATGATTTCCGCCAATCAGGATTTGTCGGGAATATCTTACTGGCTTGATCTGCTCGCTCATCTCGTTCTGCCCGCTCTGACGCTTGCTATAGTGCAAATCGCTCAAATAATGCGGCTGACGCGAGCCGAAATGCTGAACGTGCTTGGCGAAAACTTTATCACGACGGCGCGAGCTAAAGGGGTTTCCGAGCGAAAAGTATTATACGGACATGCTCTCCGCAACGCGCTGCTGCCGGTTATTACCATCATCGGTAGCGATTTGGGAATGCTTTTGAGCGGCGCGGTTTTAACTGAAACTGTTTTTGCTTACCCTGGTCTCGGCAGACTGACGTTAGAGGTTCTAGCCGCGCGCGACTATCCGGTTTTAATGGGACTTTTTCTTTTAATTTCAATCGGAGTCGCCGTGATGAATTTTCTGACCGACATCACTTATCCACTCATTGACCCGCGAATAAAATACAGCCGATGACAACTGACAATAGAATAAAAAATCAGAATTGACTTTTGGTGTGACCGATAGTATTACTA
>JALZOH010000041.1 GCA_030857305.1 Acidobacteriota bacterium | reverse complement strand
CGAATTAACGGCAGACGAAAAAGAATTGCTGGCACAGATGCCGGAGGTAACCGAGTTCGGCGAATCAAGGCGCAAATTTTTGGGACACGCGGCGGCAGGCGGGCTGGGTTTATTCGCCTTGCAGCTACTGGCGCAGGAACAAGTCTTAGCCCGAATGCAAATGCCTGAAGGCGCGATGTTTGCGCCCGTTGCGGAAGAAAATACGGTTACCGTCAAACTCCAAATAAACGGCGTCGAAAAATCTTTAAATCTCGACTCGCGCGTGTCCTTGCTTGACGCTTTGCGCGAACGGCTGGCTCTGACCGGCACGAAAAAAGGCTGCGATCAGGGTCAGTGCGGCGCTTGCACGGTGATTGTTGACGGGCGCAGAGTCTTGTCGTGTTTAACTTTAACGGCGACCTGCGAAGGCAAAAAGGTGACAACGGTTGAAGGGCTCGCGCAGGGCGATGAACTTCATCCGCTGCAAACCGCATTTATCAAACACGATGGTTTTCAGTGCGGTTACTGCACGCCCGGACAACTCTGCTCGGCAGTCGCGTTGCTACAGGAAGCAAAAAACGGTGAAGCAAGCCACGTAACCGCGAATTTGCGAACCAAAGCGCGTAACTTAAAATTGTCGAGCGACGAAATCAGGGAACGGATGAGCGGCAATATCTGTCGCTGCGGCGCGTATCCGGGAATTGTCGCGGCAATTCAGGAAGTGCACAGCGGACGAGAAACGGCGCAAACCTGGCGGTTCGTGAGCGACGAAGAAATAGCCGCATTAAACACGGAGGAAAAAGCCGATGAAATCGTTTAAGTACACGCGCTCGACTGATGCGGCAAGTGCCGTTCAAGCGGTTTCTGCCAACAAAGACGCGAAATTCCTGGCAGGCGGGACAAATCTGATTGATTTGATGAAAGAATATGTTGAAAGACCGAGCGAGCTTGTTGATATTACCAGATTAAATCTCGCGCAGATCAATTCGGTAAAAGGCGGCGTATCAATCGGCGCGCTGGCGAAAAACACAGATACAGCGAATCATCCGCTGGTCAGGCAAAGTTATCCGCTGCTTTCTCAAGCAATTTTAGCGGGCGCTTCCGCACAGCTTCGCAATATGGCGACGAACGGCGGAAATCTGATGCAGCGCACGCGCTGTCAATATTTTTACGACGTGGCGATGCCGTGCAATAAACGCGAGCCGGGAACGGGCTGCGGCGCGCTCGAAGGACTCAACCGGATTCACGCGATTTTCGGTTACAGCGACAAATGCGTGGCGACCTATCCGGGCGATATGGCAAACGCTTTATACGCGCTCGACGCAATAGTCAGAATCAAAAGTGCGAATGGACAGGAACGCACAATTCCGGTGCAGGATTTTCATCGCCTTCCGGAAAGCAATCCGGAAAAGGATAACAATCTTCAGCACGGCGAGTTGATTGTCGCCATCGAGCTGCCGAAAAATAATTTCGCTGACAAATCTTATTACTTGAAGGTTCGAGACCGCGCAAGTTATGCATTCGCTCTAGTTTCCGTCGCCGCCGCGCTTGAAGTGAAGAATAATCAAATAAAACAGGCACGTATCGTTTTAGGCGGCGTCGCGCACAAACCCTGGCGCTCGGCGGAAGCGGAAAACGCTTTAATCGGCAAACCGGCGACTGAGGATACATTTCAGCAAGCGGCGCAAATTGCGATGAAAGGCGCGAAACCGCTTGCTCATAATGCTTACAAAGTTGAACTCGGAAAACGCGCTATTGTTCTTGCTCTACAAAGGGCGATGAATGGCGGCGCGGTATGATTGAAGTGTAATTAGAAGCGTGATTCGAGTGTATTTGAAAAGAGAGGTTTGAGATAAAATGGCAAAATATATCGGAAAGGAAATGAGCCGTGTCGACGGCGTGGCGAAGGTAACGGGCAAAGCGAAATATGCCGCCGAGTTTCAAGTTCCCAACATTGCCTACGGGTTTATCGTGCAAAGTTCAATCGCCAAAGGCACGATTGAAGCGATTGACACCGAGGATGCTGAAAAGCAGACGGGCGTGATTCGCATTTTTACGCACGAAAACGCGCCGAAACCCGGTCAGCCGAAATCGACCGAAGCGAAACCGCAAACCGGCGGACGCGAACCGGATAAATCTTTTCGCGCTCTGCAGTCGAATCGAATATTTTTCAATATGCAGCCCGTCGCGCTTGTGCTCGCCGAAACATTCGAGCAGGCACGGCACGCCGCACGGCTCGTCAAAGTTTCGTATAAAACAGAAAAGCCTTCGACCGATTTTGAAAATTCGCTTACAAAGGCTTTCGTCCCGAACCCCGAACGCGCTCCGAAAGAGCGGGGCAAAGCGACGCAGGCAATGAGTTCCGCGCCAATCAAAATCGAAGCCGAATACACGATTCCGATTGAACACCATAACCCGATGGAGCCGCACGGCGCGATTGCCTTTTGGGAAAACAATAAATTAACGATTTTTGATAAAACGCAGGGCGTTTACTCGGTGCGCAGACATTTAGCGACCAGTTTCAATGTGCCGGAAGAAATGGTTAATGTCGTTTCGCCGTTTGTCGGCGGCGCGTTTGGTTCTTCCCTCAGAGCAAATTATTACCCGTGGCTGGCGGCGATGGCGGCGCAAATTCTCAAGCGCCCCGTCAAACTGGTTTATACCAGGCAACAAATGTATACCGGAAACGGTTATCGTCCGCGTTCGTGGCAGAAAGTTGCGCTCGGCGCAAACCGCGACGGAAAATTGCAGTCAATCATTCACGAAGCGGCGAACAACAGTTCGACGACCGAAGATTACTTGGAAAATATCAACAATTTCACGCGCTCGATTTACGCCTGTCCGAATGTGGACACGCCGCAAAAAATCGTCAAAACCGATTTAGCGACGCCGTGCGCGATGCGTGCGCCAGGCGCGGTCTCCGGTATGTTCGCGCTCGAATGCGCAATGGACGAACTCGCATACGCGCTCAAGATTGACCCGCTCGAACTGCGCCTAATTAATTATACAGACGTCAATCCGGATAATAATAAACCGTATTCGAGCAAAGCTTTACGCGAATGTTATCAGTTAGCGTCAGAGAAGTTCGGCTGGAAAAACCGTAAATTCGAGCCGCGTTCGATGCGCGACGGCAGACTTCTGGTCGGCTGGGGAACGGCGACCGGAACGTGGGGCGCGTTTTTGCAGGCGGCGACGGTCAAAATCGTTTATAAAGCTGACGGCACGGCGCACATCACCAGCGCGGCGAGTGACATCGGACCCGGAACTTACACGGTCATCACGATGATTGCCGCCGAACATTTGGGCTTACCGGCGGAACGGGTAAAGTTTGAACTCGGCGACTCGAAGTTTCCGCGCGCGCCTTCGCAGGGCGGTTCGTGGACGACGGCGAGTGTCGGCACAGCCGCCTTTGAAGCGGCGAACAATATCCGGCAAAAACTGTTTGATTTAGCCAACAAAGACACGAGCTCGCCGTTTAAAACGAGTAAAATCGAAGATGTCGAAATGATGGACGGCAAACTGCGGCTCAAAAATAACAATTCCAATTCGATAAATATTTTTGATTTGATGCGGAAAAATAATTTGACCGAAATAGTTGAAACTCACGAATCAAAGCCATCGCCCGAACGCCAGAAATACGCGACCGCCGCGCACGGAGCGCAGTTCGTCGAAGTCAAGGTTGACCCGGATTTGGGAATCGTTCGCGTCACAAGAGTTGTCGAAGCGACCGCCTGCGGCAAAATTATGAACCCGAAAACCTCGCACAGTCAGGAAATCGGCGGCGTGGTTTGGGGAATCGGGATGGCTTTGACAGAGGCGACCGAAATCGACCACCGCTACGGGCGCATTATGAATCCGAACTTGCAGCATTATCACGTCCCGGTCAACGCCGACGTGCTCGATATTGAAACAATGTTTGTTGAGGAAGAAGACAAAATCGTCAACCCGCTCGGCGTCAAAGGAATGGGTGAACTTGGGATGGTAGGAATTCCCGCCGCCATCGCCAATGCGGTTTTCCACGCAACGGGCAAGCGTGTTCGCGATTTGCCGATTACGCCCGACAAACTGCTTTAACAGTTAACAGTCAATAGTTATCAGTTAACGAAAGGTTTTCAGATAACTGCTAACTTCTTCAGCGGCGCACAGATTTAACAAACTTTGCTAATGGCATGCTTGTTTGTTGAGAACTCTTTATCCGACCAAATACCTTTCCTGCTCCTACAGGTAAGTAAGTTTCTGCGCAATTATTAATGTAGTATTGCGATTCACCATTCGCTCCCGCAGGCAATAAGTTGAGAGCAAAAACCCAAATTGTGTTAAGCGGGAATTTGGTCACGTATGGACGACACAACGCGCCGTTATCGCCAAAAACACGGTTTTTTGCGAAGCATCATTGCCTTTCAATACACGCCGCCAAACTTTGTATTCTACTGAATCAATTTCGTATTATAGGGAGTATTTATACTTTACTTGATTCGAGAAAGTCAATAAAAATAAGGGCTGGAAAGAGTTTAAATTCTTCTCAGCCATTATTACTAATAATCCCAAATTGTCTAAAGTATATGCCCGAATACCAACGTATGCGGTTAACGGTTAATAACTTTCACATCACGTTCACTGACGATTCTCCAATCGCTGCCGGATTTGACCCACCGCAATTCCTGCAGGACCTCGCCGTTGCGACTTCGCTGTCCTTCTTTGATAAGGTATTTTTTCCGAAACCGCATTGTCGCGCTTTGACCGTCGGGACTCAAATCAATTTCAGGTTTGGACGCCTTTATGGAAATGGCATCGGCACGTTCAAAAACACGATTCTTTTCAGCTCGCACCGTTTCCAGCGAAGCATTTCGTGCGCGATAGAAAGAATCAACTTTCGGCGCATAGTAATTCATTTGCTGTTCGACATCGCGGGCGTTGGTCGCGTTAATCCACTTGTCGAGCGAGGCGTTTAATTCAGTCTGCGGGGCGCCGCCCACCGTTACTTCGCGCGATTGAATCTCTTTATTATTACCGTCAGTAGAAGAGCGTTCAACTTCCGTCGGTAAAGCCGTTTCACGCGCTGTTTGCTCTCTAACCGACTCACTTTGTTCATCAGCGATATTATCCGTCAAATTTTCCTGACGCGTCTTATCCGGGTTTTCGCGTTTTGAAGTTGTCGAAGGCGTTTCTTCAAATGGCAACGGCGCGTTTTCCTCCGTCTCCGCAATATCGGAGTCGGTCACCGCAGCAGTATCGTTTTTTGTTTCGGAAGTCGTTTGCGGCGGTTGCGGAGCGGATGAAGCAGACGATGCGTCGGCAATAATTTGCCCGGAAGGAGATAGTTGAAATTGTCGGTAAAATAACAACGCGCTTAAAATGGCGAAAACGATTAAAGCGCCGAGACCTGCGCCGATAAATAACGATTGTCTGGTTGGCGCAAATCGCCGTGGAGGGCGATTCTCGCCATCAGCGTTTATAAAATTTGGCTCAACTGTTTGCGTTCTTTGCGTATTTCTTACATCTGGGGCAGGAGAGGTTTCCGCACCAATCGGAGCAACGCGAACTTGTACTCTGTTAGTAGTGATTTGTTCAGATTCGAGCGGAGTTCCCTCAAATTGTTTTTGCTCGACAATGATCGGTTCAGGTTCAAACGGAGGAGCAGCAACAGCAACGTCGGTCTCCCTATTCATGATAAAAATCGGTTCGGCTGCAAACGGGTCAGCACTTAAATCCGCGTCCTTAACGGGAATCCATTCCGGTTCAGAAGAGAAAACACTTTTATCAACTGTGTTTACTTTTTCGTTGACCGGAGTCCATTCAGGATTAGGAGAGAAAACACTTTTTAAATCAGCGGGGTTTTCTTTAATTTCCTCGACCGGTATCGGCGATTGTGCAATTATCGGATTGAGTGGTTGCCAAATTTCGGAGTTTACCGGCGACTGGTCTACTGTGCCGGATGACTCCCGCGTATTCATCACGGACGTTTGAGACGTCTCGCTCGTCGGCTCTTTGATTTCCGGCAGGGGCGCGTGATTGAAATTAACTGCCGTGACGGGCGCGATTTTCATCGGAAATGAAGGTTGCGGAACATTAAGAAAAGGCACCGACAAGGGTTTTATAACCTGCTCGATATGGCGTAGCAGACGCACGAAATTAGCGGTTTTGGGCGGTCGCGCCTCTGGTCTCTGCTGAAGTGAACTTTTCAAGATATGCGTCAGCAAAGCCTTTATATCAAAGGGCAATCGTTCCAGCGGCTGCTCATTAATTTGTTGAGAAGTCGGCGTGTCAAATGGCGGGCGTTCGCAAAGCGTTTCGTAAAGCACAAAAGCGAGGCTGTAAATGTCCGTCCGCGCGTCCACTGCTTCGGCGGCGCGTTGCTCCGGCGATAAATACTGCAGCGCGTCAATTTGCGATTGCTCGGCAGGGGATTTATTACCAGCCATACTTTTTTGTTTGAAACCGCCGAAGTCAAAGTTTTGTAATTTAACAGACAGATGCTTATCCTCGTCGCGATTGAGAATTATATTCGACGGGTTGACAGCGCGATGAATTACGCCAGCGTTATGCGCCGCCTCGAGCGCTTCAGCCGTTTGCCGGGCGATTAGGATAGCTTCGGCAGCAGGAAGCGAGCCGGCATCCTTCAGATATTCGTGTAAGGTTCTTCCGCCGATCAATTCCGTTACAGTGTAGAACTCGCCACTTTCGAGCGAGCCGGATTCATAAACGCGAGCTAAATTTGGATGAAAAATATTGGCGGCGGCTTGCGTTTCGCTGAGAAATGTTTGGCGTGCCTGTTCTCCGGCGCCGATTATCACGTTTTGGGAGATAATTCCGACGACAAAAGGCTGGTCAAGAGTAATGTGCGTCGCCAGATATCTATCGCCCGCCGCATCGCGCTCATACAAAAAATCTAACCGATAGTTAGCAATCATCCGACCGGTACCCGCGCGCTCCGCCACCAGAGAACCGTGATTTTCTCCACAAGTTTCGGCGGAATCTTCGTAACAACGCTGACAAACAGTACAAATCTTCATTTTATTTTAGCTTCAACAATATTTTTATTTTAGCTTCAACAATTCTAAATATGTTGATTGTAGGAATTTTTTGTAATTGAATCAATCTTTTCGGTCGAATCCGCTGGAGATTTCGATCCGGAATCGATCAGTTGTAAAATTATAGACGCTGTCTTTGAAAGGAAAAGTTGCAGTCTTTATTTGGACTACCAGCAAAAAAATCTTTTTCAAAACTTTAAGTTTTTACCTTTAAATCCCCTTCGGCAAAGGAGTTTATGTTTACGACGGCATCAAAATTTTTAATCATTAGAATGCTCATTTTTGTCCTGGTGGAATAAATACACCGCCGATTATTTGTAAATTTATGTTGTTATCAGGCTCGTCAGTTGTCTTTAATTGTTCCAAAGCATTCGCTATCAAACGCCTCATACTTTCCGATTTGGATAAAAATTACTTTCAGGAGATTTAAATTATGAATGGTCAAACTCACAAATTTTATATCAGTCGAATGTTGCTGGTGTTTTCTACTCTATTACTCGGTTTGCTCACCGCTTCCGGAGTATCGGCAATGGGTGATGCAGATGCGAATCGAAACAAGGTCGCTGATTTCGATGGTGACGGCAAATCAGATATTTCAGTGTTTCGACCATCAAACGGCACGTGGTATCTGCAACAATCGAGAGAAGGGTTCGCAGCACACGTGTTTGGATTCCCGGATGACATTCCGATACCGAATGTTTATGTTCGATAATCGTTTCTCAAATTAGAGAAAGAAAAAGGTTTTGTTCGATGTCGGGCAAAACCTTTTTCTTCTGAACTAAATTCTTGTTTACAGAATATTTGATGCTGTTTTTGAATCCGCTGAGCCTAATTCCGGCGTGCAAAATTAGCACAACGGGAATTGAGCTAAATATCAGAATCTTCGATAATATTGTTTTTATTTTCTAAATCGGCTCGGTCCTTCTGCTCGCTTTTTTTTGCTAAAAACCACGCTAATAAAACTCCGCCAAAGATTATGATGCTTCCGATAATCAAGGCTCTTCCGAGCGGCTCATTAGCAGTATTTCTAGTTGAAAAGCCGAGTAGGAATAAATAAGCGGCGATCACCGACATAATAAAAAGAAGTGCTTTCATACTTTTATCTTAGCGTATAAATCGACGGCGTGCCGCTTCAAGCTTTGCGGCTTTGCACATAGCGTTTAATTCTGTTTTCAAATTAATTCCCTCGTCCGTAAATCTCCGTCAAATCGCGCAGCTTTTCGGCAATCTCGGGTGAAAAATCACCGACTTTGCATCGCCAATCCCAATTGCCCGACTTGGACGCAGGCAGATTCATCCGGGCATCGCCCGCGAGTCCTAGTAAATCCTGCATCGGCACAATTGCCGTGTCACCCACCGATTCCCAAATGGCGCGGATAAAATCCCAGTGAATTTCCTCTCCTTTGCTGTTGAGATAGTTGAGGCAAAATTCCCGCTCTACAGAGTTCGCCAGCTCAAACCAACCGACTACCGTGTCATTATCGTGAGTTCCGGTGTAAGCCACGCAATTTTCGATATAATTATGCGGTAAATAATTGTTTTTCGGGTCGCCGCCGAAAGCGTATTGCAAAATTCGCATTCCGGGAAAGGTGAACGAATCACGCAAGTTTTCGACATCGGGCGTAATCACGCCCAAATCTTCCGCCCAAAAAGGTAAATCGCCGATCGCTGTCTTGAGCGCATCGAAAAGCTCTCTGCCCGGAACATTGACCCAGTTTCCGTTGACAGCGGTTTTATCTGTGCCCGGAACTTCCCACGCCGCCGCAAACCCGCGAAAATGGTCAACGCGAACAATATCGACTTGCTTCAAAGTGTGCTTGATGCGGCGCGTCCACCAACTGAAATCGTCGTGCCGCATATTATCCCAGTTGTAAATCGGGTTGCCCCAAAGCTGTCCGGTTTTGCTGAAATAATCGGGCGGAACACCGGCAACGACCAGCGGACGATTTTGTTCGTCGAGTTTGAACTGCGATGGATTGCACCACACATCGCTTGAATCAAGTGAAATAAAAATCGGCACGTCACCAACGATTTTTACATTTTTCTCCTTGCAGTAATTTTTTAGTTTTAGCCATTGACGAAAAAAGAGCCATTGCTGAAACTTTTGCGCCTCAATGTCTTCGCGCAAATTATTTTTTGCCTCCGCGAGCGCGTCCTCATTGCGCAGACGAAGCGGTTCGTCCCACTCGAGCCAAAGTTTCTGATGCTGTGATTTTTTGACGGTGCGGAAAAGCGCGTAGTCGTCGAGCCAATCGGCTTCATCTTGACAAAAGATTTCAAATTCCTCACGTAAATCTTTGCCGGTTGTCGCGCCTGAAAAAGACTCGTAAGCCAAACTCAAAATATGGTTTTTCCAATCATAAAGTTTACCGAAATCAACTTTGCCTTCGGGAAAATCAGGCTTTCGATTCGTTTCCTCAAAAGTTAAAAATCCGTTTTCAACCAATTTTTCCGGCGCAATCAGATTTGTATTGCCCGCAAACGCCGAAAAACTCTGGTACGGCGAATCGCCGTATCCGGTCGGACCAAGCGGCAAAATCTGCCAGTAAGTTTGTTTCGCATGCGCCAGAAAATCAACGAATTTATACGCTTCATCGCCCAAATCGCCAATGCCGTATTTGCCCGGCAGCGATGTCGGATGCAGAAGAATACCGCTTGCTCTTGGAAAAGTCATAAACTTTAGAGTTAATAAATACTACTCGCTCACATATTTTATTTTTTTCGCCCAATATGCAAATTATATAAACTTAAATGAATAATACATTTCGTCGATTTCATAAAAAACCCATTCTGCTAATTACAACAAAATGGGTTTCTTATAATTATCAACTTCAATTGCTGACACTTCAACTTCTCGGTCGAGGGGTCGGAGTCGTGGTTGCTGCCGGTGTCGGCGAAGGATTCGGAGTCGTCGGCAAAACAGGCATTTCCTCTCGGCTGTAGCGCGGGAGAAGCTCGTCGCGCATCGCCAGCTGGTAAACCGCGGCAGCAATAACGATTGCCGATTTTTTCACATCGTCTTCGATTATTCGCTCGTATGTGTCGAGGTTTGTGTGCCACGTGTGCGAGCCGTACTCAATCGGGTCTTGCTGGACGCCGATGCCCGGAAGCCCGGCTTGGTTAAATGACGTGTGGTCAGAGCCCCCCAGACCACGACTTCGCGAATTGAGCGCACCGACCACGCCGTATTCCGCAAATGGCGCAATTGCTTCGCGCAGAACAGAGGCACTGTTCGCAGGTCCGAAAACTGACATTCCGCGAGCACGTCCCGTTCCCGAATCAATATTAAAGTAGCCACCGAATTTGGCGTAATCGGGCTTTGGATTTTCAAACGAGCCGAAATGCTCTTTAACATACGCCTGTGAACCTAAAAGCCCTTGTTCTTCACCTGACCAGAGCGCGACGCGAATTGTTCGGCGCGGTTTGACGCCGACGGCTTTTAAGATGCGCGCGGCTTCCATCATAACCGCGCAGCCAATCGCGTTATCGGTTGCGCCCGTCGCAGCGTGCCACGAGTCGAGATGTCCGCCGAGCATAATTACTTCATCCTTTTTATCCGTTCCGACGATTTCACCGATGGTGTTGTAGGAAGTCGTGCCTTCGGGAATCGTGCGGTTTCTGATGTCGAATTCGAGCGACACAGGCGTGCCATCGTTCAACAAACGCCAGATGCGCCCGTAATCTTCGTTCCGCATCACGACTGTCGGAACA
>JALZOH010000381.1 GCA_030857305.1 Acidobacteriota bacterium | reverse complement strand
AGATATCGAACAAACGCGCCGAAAGCCGAATTTCTCGCTCCCTTGGGCATTGCCGCTTCAATTTTATCTTTGATTTTAACCGTTTGGCTTTTGACCAATGTTGACTTTAGAAAAGAAGGTTTGGCGATTTTGGCGGTCGCGATTTTAGGCTTAATTTTGTTTTTTGTATTTCGGATTTATGGCAAGGTTTTAAATCGTAATTCATTGTAGACTCGGAATTTCAGGTTGTTAAAAGCATCGATTTTCATCTTCAGTTTCGGGTGGTTTCAGGTTTATTAGTAGCTAATTCTTTACCTTTTCATAAATAAGGCGCAAACCTTCGAGCGTTAGCGTATCATCAACCGTATCTATCAGTTCCGACGCTGGCGAGATCAGCGGCGCGAGTCCGCCGGTGGCGACGACCCGAGTTTGTTCGCCGAGTTCTTCAATCATTCTTCGCAAGATTCCGTCAACGAGACCGGCGTAACCGTAGTACAAACCGGACTGAATTGAACCGACAGTTGAAGCGCCGATAACCTTTTCAGGCTTTTTTATTTCTACACGCGGAAGCTTAGCGGCTCTCGCAAAAAGTGCGTCAGAGGAAATTGTAATACCGGGCGTAATCACGCCGCCGAGATATTCACCTCTTGAGTTTATTGCGTCAAAAGTCGTTGCCGTGCCGAAATCCACGACAATACACGGCGCTCCGTAACGCGCGATTGCCGCGACCGCGTCCACGATCCGGTCTGCGCCGACATCGGTTGGTGGATTGTAGAGAATCTTTAAGCCTAAATCTAATTTGCTGTCAACGAAAATTGCCGTTTGTCCGAAATAGTTTTCCGACATTTTTTGAAATGTAAAATTGAGCGGTGGGACGACTGAGGCGACAACGACAGCGGAAATCTTTCGGTAATCAATTTCGGCGAGCGAAAACATCTGCCGCGCTAATACGCCGACTTCATCAACCGTGCGATCGCGCACTGTGTTCATACGCCAGTGAGCAGTTAAGCTGTCCTGCTGATAAACGCCGAGTGAGGTGTTTATATTGCCGATGTCAATGACGAGGAGCATAGCGAAAAAGTGAAAAAGTGAAAAAGTAGAAAAGCGAAAAAGCGACAAACCATTGCCTTACTTTTTCACCCTTTGAATTTCCCAGCTTTTACCCTTGCAAAGGCAAGCCGTCATAGACGACCAGCCAGCCGTTCTTTTTGCTTGTGCGGAGACTTTTTGTAAACCAGGCAATCGCTTTTTCAGGGTCGTCATAAATCTGGACGGACGGATTGACTTCGCGCGGATCGACGCGGCAAATCGCGCCGCCTTTTTCAGCTGTTTTCACGCACAACAAAGCCACCATATTGTTTTTTGATAAGACGGCTGTTCGCATCACTACTTCTTCCGGTTCAAATTCGTCAAAATCGTCGAAATCCTCAAAATCTTCGTCGAAGTCTTCATTGAAATCTTCAAATTCCAAACCTTCGGGTTCTAAATCAAATTCATTATTCATAAAATTCCTTATAAAATGCTTATATAGAAGTTACACTTTTGAACCTCAAAGTTCAATTCGTATTTCATTCGCGTGAATTTTTGGAGTTAATACATTATCTGTAGTTAAATTTTTCTGACCATTTCAACGTCACCTGCCTGAATAATTCTTAGCTCGCCGATTTTAGTTTTAACTCGCAGCGCGCCATTATCTTCTAGTCCGCAGGTCGTGCCGAGAATTGTCTCATTTGCTAACACTGCCCGCACTTTTTTTCCAAAGAAATAGGACGACCTTTTTGCCCATTCTTCTAAAATTTGGGTTGTCCCGTTTTCTCCGTATAGTATAGCGCAATATTTTGACAGATAGCAGGTCAAAGTTTGCAGTACAGAATCGGCGTCAGCCGGTTTTTGTGTTTCCGATTCGATGGAAGTTGCGCTTTCATTTAATTCAGGCGAAAAGTTTGCCTGTTTCAAATTTATTCCGATGCCGACAATAATAGCTAAACCTTTGTTCGTTTCAGCCGTTTCCGCCAGGATTCCGCAAATCTTTTTTCCGTTAATATGAATGTCATTAACCCATTTGATGTCGGGATTTAAGTCGAATTCTTGAAGAGTTTCAAAAACGGCAACCGCGCTCGTCAATGTAATCAGCGGCAAAAACTTTGTTTCGATTTTCGGTCTCAGAATTAAACTAAAATAGATTCCCGCATCTTTTGCTGAAACCCAGGTTCTGCCGTGCCTTCCGCGCCCGGAGGTTTGTTGTCTTGCAACAACGCACACGCCTTCGTCCGCTCCCAGATGGGCTTGTCTGATTGCTTCCAAATTGGTTGAATCTATCGAATCGAAACGTAGAATGGTGAAATTCATCGGTATTTATACAGGTTTCCAGACTGAATTTGCATAAAACTTTTTACTGTCGAACAGATTTTTTTCAACTCGAAAACCGCTTGAATGGGCTAACGCATCAATCATTGCGAGACTATATTTTTGCGAAATTTCCATAAAGATTGGTTCCCAAATGGTAAACTCAAAATTTTTACTTAATGAATCAACGAAAACTGTTTGATTTTTTCGGCTGACGAGAAACGAACGCGCCGCACCGTCAGTCGGATGGTAACTGGCGTAGTGCAGGAAGTTTTCCGTGTTAAAATCGGCGCCCAGCTCACGATTGATGCGCGTTAGAAGATTGAGATTAAACGCGGCGGTAACTCCTTCAGCGTCATCGTAAGCCCGGAGAATCGTGTGTGGATTTTTTTGTAAATCAAAACCGATAAACAATACGTCGTCCTCGTTCATTACTGCCCGCAATTGGCGAAAAAATTCCTCTGCCTGAGTTTGGCTGAAATTTCCGATATTTGAACCGAGAAATAAAATTACCTTTCTTTTATTTGATTTAATTTTAAAAGTTTCGAGCGTGCGAAAATAATCGCCTTGTTCGGTTCGGATCGAAAGATTTGGAAACTGAACGGAGAATTTGTCGGTTAAAAATTCTAACGCTTCACTTGAAATATCAATCGGAACATAAGTGAATTGCGCTTTTTGTTTGATAAAATAATCAACCAGCAGAGAAGTTTTCGTGCCGTCGCCCGCACCGAGTTCGATTAAATTAAAAGATTCACCATCAGCTGCAAAAAAAGAAAAAATTTCGTCGGTTTGAGTAGAAAAGATTTCATTCTCAGCCCGCGTCGGGTAATATTCGGGCAGTTTCATAATTTCTTGAAACAAACGGCTGCCTTCATCGTCATAGAAATATTTTGACGAAAGAAACTTCGGTGTCGCGGACAAACCGCGCTGAATGTCCT
>JALZOH010000380.1 GCA_030857305.1 Acidobacteriota bacterium | reverse complement strand
TTGGACGAAAGCGAGAGCTTTAAAGTCAAAAGAATTGAAGTTTTACCGAATAAGCGTCTTAGTTATCAGAAACACGGGCGGCGTGCCGAACACTGGTTCGTCGTGCAGGGCGTTGCAAAGGTAACTCTCAACGACAAAGAAATTTTAGTGAAATCGGGCGAAGCGATTGACATTGCGCTCGGCGACAAACACCGGGTTGAAAACTCCGAAGACGAATTGCTGATTTTTATTGAAACACAGACGGGTGATTACTTTGGCGAAGACGATATTGTCAGGTTTGAAGACGATTTCGGCAGAATGAACTAGCGCGTGAGCGCGTGTCAGTAACCCGACCGTAGGGAGGGCTTCTCTGATTCTGCTACAGGCAAAGCCCGCGCTCACACTTGGGCTATTGACACTTTCGCGTAATTTTTTTAACGGCTTCGAGCAAATTTTTCGCAACCAAATTAGGTTTTTTACCTAAATCAGCTGCCGTTTTCTCTCCGTAACCGGTTAAAACCAGCGCAGTTTTTACTCCGGCGTTGAAACCTGTTTTAACATCCAGTTCTTTATCGCCAATCATCCAGGAGTTTTCCAAATCAATCGGAAAATCCGCGCAAGCTTTTTCAATCATTCCTAAATTTGGCTTTCGGCAACAGCAGGCTTCCGTTGGCAGATGCGGACAAAAATAAAAAGCGTCAATTTTAGCGTCAATTTCGGCTTGAATTTTTTCGTGAATGGCGTGCATCGCCGATTCGTCAAAAATTTTGCGTCCGATGCCCGATTGATTGGTTACGACGATGACTAAAAATCTGTTTTCCTTCAAAAGGCGAATCGCTTCCGCGGCGAAAGAAAACAGCCGCAAATCTTCAACGCGCGCGAGATAACTCGCGTCTTCGCAAATCGTGCCGTCGCGGTCAAGAAAAATTGCTTTTTTTAATGTTGAATTGTCTACCTTCATCTGCGTCTATCTGCGTTTGTCTGCAGTTAATAAATTCTCTGCTTTGATAAAAACCTCGTCCGCCCGAATGCGCGTCATACAGCGATGGTCAATCGGACAATCGCGCAGCATACACGGCGAGCATTCGACCGTTTTATAAATAATTTCCGCATTTGCGGGAAAAGGTCGGGTTGTCAAGGGATTTGTCGGACCGAAAATAATCAGTGTTTTTGTTCCCAGAGCCGCCGCGATATGCGCCGGACCGGTATCATTTGAAATGACTAAATCACACACGCTCAAAATTGCCGTAGCTTCGGCTAAATCCGTTTTACCCGTTAAAATAGACGGTTTTATATTTGATTTTGCCGCGACTTCGATTGATACGTCTAACTCATCTTTTGAACCGATGAGAACGACATTTGCATTTAGTCTGGCTTGAATCCGGTCGTTTAATTCAGCAAAGCTTTTTGTCTGCCAACGTTTCGCCCGCGAATTGGTTGAGCCGGCAACGAACACAACAATCTTCTTCGACAAATCAACGCCGCTTTCTGCCAACATTTTGCAGGCTCGTGTTTTTCTCTCTGCGGAAACACCGAGCTCAAAACGCGGTTCGTGCTCCCAGACTGTTGTTGCGCCTCGAAGCTTTTTCTCGATTTCCGCGACGATATTTAAATAATAAAAAACTTCGTGACGCTGGTTTTTCCATTCGGGAATCGGGAGCGCGTCAGTGAGCAAAAAACTTCTGCCGTCTTTAGCATAACCGATGCGTGTTTTGATTTGACCGAGTTTTGCCGTAAGTGCTGATTCAAATGAATTTGGCAAAAGAACTGCCGCATCAAATTTTCTTCCCCGTAAAACTTTGCCTTGTTCGAGAACAGTTTTAAGAGCGGATTTTCCCTGCTCAAACGTGAGAATTTCATCAATAAAATCAGCATCCTCGAAAATCCCTCGCGCCCAATCTCGCGTGTGAAGCGCGATGTGCGAATCCGGAAAAACGCGGCGCAGTTCGCGCAATGCCGGAATTGTCATTACCGCATCACCGACCCAATTTGTTCCACGCACAACTATTTTCACAAGATAATTTTAACGCAAGAAAGACGTGAGAAGAGAGGCGCAAATTAAAAATAACAAAAATTCCGTTAAAAAAGACTTTTCAGTCCTTCGTCCAAATTAATTTCCGGCTTCCAATCAAGTTCCTGCTGAACAAGTGTTAAATCGGAAACATAATTGAGCGGCACGGGCGCGGGAAGCGGATTTTCTTCGTCAATCGACGTTTGGTAGCCGGAAACTTCTTCGAGCTTCGTTTTTAATTCGCGCAAACTTAAAGCGTTTCCGCGACCGCCGCCGAGATTATAAAGTCCGTGCCGAATTACCGAACCGGCGAATGCTTTGCAAGCTCCGGCGAAATCTTTAACGTGCAGCAAGTCACGGCGCGGCGTGCCGCCTGCGGGCAGTCTTAGAGGCTCGCCCACATTCAGAGCTTCGGCGTAATGCGAAACAAAATTCGGCATGTTGCCTTCCGACATTGGCGCATAAACGGTTGAAAGACGAAAAACGCACGACCGGAAATTTCTTTGGTGGGCATAAAATTCCACGTATCGCTCGGCAATCAGCTTTGACCATTCAAGCGCGGACTGACCGCTATAAAGCGTCGGACAAGTTTCGGGAACTTCTTTGTAATTGTCGGCAAATCTACCGTACACATCTTTTGTTGAAGCAAAAATAAAGATGGAATTTTTCTTCATCGAACGGACAAGATTAATTGTTCCTTCAACATTTGTCAGAAAAACTTCATCCGCCGCTTCAGGCGATTTATCAAGCAGCGCCGCAAGGTGGATAACGACATCATAATCCTCGACCTTCTGCGCGTCCTGCAAATTCAAAACATCAAATCCGGCACGCCGCGAAAAATCGTCCGCTTCAAAAAACTTTCGGACGTGCGTTCCTAAAAATCCGCTGCCGCCCGTTATGAGAATCTTCATAAAAATTTATTTACTTATTTCAACCAGCTTTTGCATCGCTTCGGCTTTACCGATGACAATCAGTAAATCTCCTTCCCTTATTAACTCATCGGCGGACGGCTGAAAAATCATTTCGCCGTCCTTGCGCCTGATAGCAACAATTAACAGATTAAGCTCGGAGCTGATATTTGTTTCTCTGAGTTGTTTATCAACGTATGGCGAAGCGGTTTTGATAGCGATTTCTTCAAAAACCAAATCAAGAGTTTCAGCAACAATCGAATCCATAAAATCGGCGATTGCCGGTTTAAGGAGTGCGCGAGCCATACTTTGACTGCCGATAATTGTCGGCGCGACCACGCGGTTCGCTCCCGCGCGAATTAGTTTCG
>JALZOH010000040.1 GCA_030857305.1 Acidobacteriota bacterium | reverse complement strand
TAAATTCTACGGTTTAGAAGAAATATTTCGTACCGGCACGCGCGATATTCAAATCCTGCTCGAATCTCATATCGAGCATCCGGTTATTTACTACTTTCATTCATACTCGGTTTATAAAAGTATGCCGCGCGTGCTGTTTATTCTTTTGGAAGCGGCAAATATTATTAACACGTGTCTTGACCAGGAAGAATATATCGATACAACCGACCATCCGGAGATAGATACGCTTGAAGAGAGCGCGCTGCAAGTTCTTAATGATTTTCTTGTCGCACTTAATCTGGAACTTGAAACACAAAACCAAATAGAAACACCTGAAGAAGAGCTTAGAAGGCGCAAACGCTGCTTTTATCGCACGATGCGGGAATTAAAATCTGCCGGTATCAAAACGCGGATTGATAAACAAACCGCTTTAGCGGAATATGTTTTCGGACGTGAACGTTGGGAGAGACAACTTTATCGGCTTGGGTATTTTCTCGGTTACGATTGGGACGAACTAACAGGCGACAATAACTTGCAGGATGCCGTTCAAGATGAGCCTGATGAATTAGGTTCTCCGATGCTTGAAAATACAATTTCACCTAATATAAATGGGTTGATAAAGGAAGGCGAAAGGAAAAGCGAGAATGCGTAAAATCCCTCGCTGCATCGTTATCCGGACGATGATGAATTAGGTATAAACTTCCCTGCCAGTGATTTTAATATAAAATTAATCTTGAAATATAAGTGCTGCGCCTTTGTTGAAAATTTACCTTTAAATTTATTAAACGAAGAGATTTCTTATAGGCAAAATTATTATATATCAATAAAATATTAATTTAGCTTTTATTAAAGTTTTCTAGCCTATTCGTTCTATAAATGAGATAATTCAAAGTTATGATTTTCGACGAAAAATTTGATGTTATTGTGATTGGCGCCGGTCACGCGGGTTGCGAAGCTGCATCTGCTTCGGCACGACTCGGGGCGGAAACAGCCCTTGTTACGATAAATCTTGATTTAATCGGTCAGATGTCATGTAATCCGGCTATCGGCGGCATTGCTAAAGGTCATATTGTTCGAGAAATTGATGCTTTGGGCGGAATTATGGGACGGGTTATCGACCGAACCGGAATACAGTTTCGCCTGCTTAATCGGTCTCGAGGTCCGGCAGTTCAATCGCCGAGAGCACAAGCTGATCGGGCATTATACCGCACGGAAATGCGACATGTTCTTGAGTTTACACCCAACTTACATCTTCGGCAAGGCGTAGTTGTGGAGCTAATTGTTGAAAACAATACTGTTATTGGCATCGAATTGCAGGATAGTCGAAGATTTGCCGCTCAATCAGTGATATTAGCGACCGGAACTTTTTTAAATGGAATAATTCACACCGGTCCTAAAACTTTCTCTGCGGGAAGAGCAGGCGAGCCTGCTTCTACTGATCTTGCCGAAAATTTAAAGCGTTTGGGTTTTCCCGTAGGACGGCTAAAGACCGGAACTCCTCCGCGCCTTGATGGAAGAACTATTGATTGGGATGCATTTGAAGAGCAAACAGCTGATGAAAATCCGGTTGCCTTTTCGTTTGCGACAGACAAAATTGAACAACCTCAAATTTCCTGTCATATCGGTTACACCAGTGAAAAATTACACCGAAAAATTCGTGAAAATTTACATCAGTCGCCTTTATACTCGGGTAAAATTAAAGGGGTGGGTCCCCGTTATTGCCCATCAATCGAAGATAAGGTTGTAAAATTTGCCGATAAAGATCGTCATCAACTTTTTCTCGAACCTGAAGGGCACACTACGAACGAGGTTTATTTGAACGGGTTCTCTACTTCCCTGCCTTCAAATCTGCAACAGGATTTGCTGAGAATGATAGACGGGTTTGAAAATGTCCAAATAATTCGCCCGGGTTATGCAATAGAGTATGATTTTATTGATCCTCGACAATTAAAATTAACGATGGAAACTATTCGAATCAAAGGACTTTTCTTTGCAGGTCAAATTAATGGGACAACCGGATACGAAGAAGCTGCCTGCCAAGGTTTGATTGCCGGCATAAATTCTGCTTTTTATGTTCAAAAAAGAAATCCTTTTTATTTAAAAAGAAATGAAGCTTACATCGGAGTTTTGGTTGACGATTTGATTCAGCACGGGGTTGATGAGCCTTACCGAATTTTTACTTCGCGGGCTGAGGATCGTTTAATTTTGAGACACGATAATGCTGACCAAAGACTTTCTCAAAAAGGATTTGAGATAGGTCTTCTCGCTAACAAAGATTGGGAAAATTTTAATAAAAAAAGAAGTAAAATTTCTTTATTGCGAGATGTTATAAACTCTACTCGCTACAAACGTTCTGATGTCGAATATGCAAGTATTTCGCAACTTCTCGGTGTTGATTTGGGTGATGCCATTACACTTTCGCAACTTTCTCAACGGCAAGGTGTAAACTCTGATTTAATATTTCGGCTTCTTCCACAAAATATCAGAAGTGAAGTTAGTTTGAGAGAATTAGAAACAACGTTAGCTGATTCGCTTTATAGCGGTTATATTGAAAATCAACGATCTGTTACCGAGCGTATTTATCATAATGATAATCTTCGTGTTCCGACGATGTTTTCGTACCAAAATTTAAGTGGTCTTTCCCATGAAATGGCTGAACGCTTAGATCGCGCAAAACCAAATACGTTCGGGCAATTAAGGCGAATTAGCGGCATGACACCCTCTGCCATCTCCACGGTTCTTGTCCACCTTACCGCTCATAAAAACTAAGTGTTATCATAAATTTTAAGTAGCACGTGCCACATCCCAAACGGTTTCGTGGCACGTGCTACTTTTTATGGTTTTAGTTTAGATTTACAACCATAGTATGTTATTTTATTAAAAAACAAAAGTGACAATAAAATGGGAAAAATAATAGCTGTTGCAAATCAAAAGGGCGGGGTTGGAAAGACAACGACTTGTGTAAATTTAGCTGCAAGTCTGGCAGTTGAAGAAAAGAAAGTATTACTCGTTGATGCGGATCCACAGGGTAATGCAACATCAGGTTCGGGTATAGCGCGAGCAATGTCGAGAAAAACGCTCTATAACGCACTAATATTAAACGAACCTCTTGAAAATATAATCTTAAACACAGAATTGCCTTTGTTGTGGGTTTTACCGGCAGATAAAAATCTTGCAGGGGCTGAAGTTGAATTAGTTGATACAGAAAATCGAGAATATAAACTTAAAATTTTACTAAGTACTATAAAAGACAAATTTGATTATATTATAATAGATTGTCCACCTTCATTAAGTTTATTAACAATAAACGGCTTGACTGCGGCAGACACTTTATTAGTACCGATACAATGCGAATATTATGCATTAGAAGGGGTAACCGAATTGTTCGACACATTTGCCAGACTCAGGCGAGGGCTTAATCCAAAACTGGTAATCGAAGGACTTCTTTTAACAATGTATGATGAAAGAACAAATTTATCGGCGGCAGTGGCAAAAGATTTACGTGATTTTTATGGCTCACAAGTTTTGAAAACGATTATTCCGAGAAACGTCAGATTAGCAGAAGCGCCGAGTTATGGTAAACCTATAATTTTATATGACATACGCTCGAGAGGTGCAGAAAGTTATATACAACTGGCAAAGGAGATATTAAGTCATGAGTAGAAAAGTATTGGGTAGAGGATTAGATGCGTTGTTAGGTGATGAAAAAAATGCTGAAAAGGAAGAGTTGTTGGAAATAGATCTTGATTTGATTGAACCGAATGCCAGGCAGCCCCGCACAAATTTTGCTGAAGCGAAATTAGAGGAATTGGCGCAATCAATTCGTATAAATGGAGTTGTTCAGCCGATAATAGTCAGAAAGAAAGGCTCAAATTACGAAATAGTAGCCGGAGAAAGGCGTTGGAGGGCTTCACAACGAGCGGGTCTACAAAAAATTCCAGCCGTTGTGAAAAAAATAAAAGATGAGAAACTTCTAGAACTTGCATTAATTGAAAATATACAAAGACAGGAATTAAATGCTATTGAAGAAGCGAAAGCCTATAGAAACTTAGTCGAGACTGTCGGCTTAACGCAGGAGATGATTGCCGAAAGAGTCGGTAAAAATCGAACGGTTATTACAACATTTCTTCGACTCTTAAAATTACCTGATGATATTCAAGATTTAGTAGTTGAAGAAAAAATATCTGCCGGACATGCGAGGGCGATTTTGATGGCAGAGAATTCTGATTTACAACGTGAACTGGCACGAAAAATTATTACAATGTCGCTTTCGGTAAGAGAAACAGAAAAAGCCGCAAAAAGAATTCAGAAGAGCAGTCAGGAAAAAGGCGCGAAAATAGAAAAGCAAAAGGTTGATCCGAACATTAAAGTTGCTGAAACAAAATTACGCCGTTATTTAGGAACGCAAATTCAAATTATTCCAGACGGGAAGGGAACCGGCGGAAAAATTGAAATTGAATATTATGGTGAAACTGACCTGACCCGAATTTATGATTTGTTGATGAATGCAAATGCCTGAAAACATTGAACTTATGGATAAAAGAAGACTTACTCAAATGGTTTCATGCGCGGGATGAGTGGCAAAACTCGCCCCGCGCGACCTTGCTCAAGTTTTGAGTAAACTACCGAAGCAAAATTTTACCAAAGATGTTTTGGTTGGCTTTGAAACATCTGATGATGCCGGTGTGTTTAAATTAAACGACGAAACGGCACTTGTTCAAACAGTAGATTTTTTTACGCCAGTGGCGGACGAACCGGAAGTTTACGGACGAATCGCCGCGGTGAATTCCTTAAATGACATTTATGCAATGGGCGGAACGCCGCTAACGGCTCTTTCGATCGTTTGTTATCCGCAAAAAGGGGACTGGGAGGTATTAGGAGAAATTTTAGCTGGCGGGCAAAAAGCGCTTAATGAAGAGAATGTAGTTATTTTGGGCGGACATTCGGTTGATGACCAAGAAATAAAATTCGGTTATTCGGTAACCGGAATTATAAATCCTGCAAAAATTATAAAAAATTCAGGAGCAAAAAACGGTGATGTTTTGATTTTGACAAAACCTATCGGCACAGGTGTTATTAATACGGCGATAAAGTTTGAAAAGGCAAGTAAAAAGGCTATGGATGCAGCATTAAAAACAATGACTAAATCCGCACAAGAAGCATCTAAAGTTATGCAGGAAATAGGCGTTAATAGTTGCACAGATATAACAGGTTTTGGATTGTTGGGACACGCGTACGAGTTGGCAAAAGCGAGCAACGTAAAATTAAAAATTGAATCTAAAAATGTTCCGCTCCTGCCCGATGTTATGGAATTAGTTGAGCAGAAAATGTTGACGAGAGGCGACAAAAATAATCGAGATTATGTTGGCGAAACAATTAAATTTGAAAGGAATATAACAAAAGAAATGCAGAGCGCGTTGTTTGACCCGCAAACTGCCGGAGGTTTATTAATTAGTTTAGCAGAAGGTAAGGCGGAACGTTTTCTAAATGAAGTCTCGGAAGCGAAAATTATCGGAACGGTTCAATCCTTTAAAAAATTTTTAATTGAAGTAAAATAGGAAAATGTATTATTTATTTATACTTGAATCAATCGGGACATCGGAGTTGCTTTTAATAGGTTTGATAGCCTTAATTATTTTTGGTCCGCGAAAACTACCTCAATTTGCGCGAACAATCGGTAAAACAATGGCTAATCTGCGCCGCACAGGCGATGATTTCAAAAAAACTTGGGCGCAGGAAGTTTCATTTGAAAACGAACAAAAGAATCCTGAAAATGAACAAAACTTACTCACCACAAATCCGTATGCGGTTGAAAATACAATCGGAAAAAATACGGATTTTAGTAAAAACAAAATTGCCACACCTCAAATAAAAGAAATAAATAAGCAAGATTTCGAGCGTAATTTACCGGTAAAAGAAACACACGATACGAAAAAAGCAGTTATTGAAACAAATACTTCCGGTAAACGTGATTGGCTATAGAAAAACATTACTAATCGAAATATAACTCTTAAATGAAACGCGACCGAATAAATCAGGAAGAAGAATTAAACGGACAGATGTCTTTTTTAGATCATCTGGATGAATTCCGCCGTCGGCTCGTAAGGTCAGTAATTGTTGTAGTTATTGCGTTTATGTTATGCTGGTATGGTTCTGGTAAAATTTATGAATTTTTGGCTGTTCCTATTCGTCAAGCGCTCTCCGAAGCAGAAAGGCAAAAAATTTCCATTGTAGGTTTAACGGGCGATGAAAAAGTTTCAAGCTTAAATACTCTACAAGAAGGCGAAGCGGTCAATTACGTTTTTGACCGAGCGACTGAACTGGGCGTTAGTGTCGTCTCGCCCGGAACATCCGTTAAAGCCAAAGTATTGAGAGATGTTGAGGGCAACCCGGGGCTTTTTACGGACGACTCGATTGTTGTCGGTAATGCAGTTCTGCCGAAAGGAATCAGACTTCCGGCAGATTTTAATCTTCAAAATGTGCAGGATACAAGCGCGGAAGAAAAATTGATTGTAACCACCGCGACTGAATCATTCACGCTTTATGTGACGGTTTCGCTTTATGCGGCGATTGCTCTTTCAATTCCTTTTTTGTTGTGGCAGATTTGGGGGTTCATTTCGCCTGCGTTATACCGTCACGAACGCGCCTATGTTACTCCGTTCATTGCGCTTTCGACAATTTCATTCGTTGCCGGGGCTGCTTTTGCTTATTATATTTTATTTCCGCCGGCGCTTAAATATTTGCTTGGAATCGGCGAAAACTTTCGTCTGATGCTGCGCGCAACTGATTATTTTGATTTTATCACCTTGATTATGCTGGCGATGGGTATAATTTTTCAGATGCCTGCGATAACTTATGTTTTGTCGAGAATCGGTCTCGTTTCCGCAACGCTTCTCATCCAAAGCTGGAAGATTGCAATCGTCGTTATCTTGATTGTCGCCGCTGTTGTCTCACCGACCGCTGATATTCCGAATATGATGCTTTTCGCCGCGCCGATGATATTTTTGTATATCATTTCGATTTTCATCGCGTGGTTTTTCGGTCGGAAAAGACAAAAAGACTCTCAAGTTGAGAGTCTTCAGTAATAAACCGAATAACTAATTTGGTGTTTATTTTTTTTGAAGTGGCTGGCGAAATTTTCAACATATCATTGACTTTGACCACGCCGTCGATTTCCATGACAAGTTTCACAACTTTTTCCTTTTGTTCTTTCGAAAGAACTGTTCCTTTAAGAGTAACAACCGCGTTTTCGACATCTATATTTATAATCAAATCTTTTGAAATATTTGCCACGGCTAAAGTTGCACGAGTTTTTGTCCAAAGCCAACTGTCGTTTTCACCTGCTCCAATTTTATCTCCACGCTTTTTTGCAACTTCATATCTAAATTTGTCAGTATTATCTTGCTTCCCAGTCAACTCCTGATTACTAAAAATCTGGTTGAGCGTTTCACTCATCCGGTAACCTGCCAAAGCGATTTGCTCTTGCGCGATTTCAAAAGCGCGTTTCTTATATTTTTCCGAAGGCATTTGATAGCGAATAAGCGTCGGCGGAAAAAATTCTTTCGCGGCAATTTCAAAACCTTCGGTTTGCCATTCGTTGAATTTGCCGATTTTCAGACGATTCTGCATTTTTGAGAGCGGATATTTTTTTATAATACTTTGTGCGATTACCGGTATATATTCCGAATCACAAGCATCATTGAGACGCGGAGTATTGCGCCCGATTATTGAATCCCAGTACCAATGCAGATTTACCTTATCTTCGCGTGGTGTGTCCTTGGGAGTTAGTTCAAAAAGATTTCCACCCTGGTCGCCTTTTGGCTCAAGTTCCGTGACACGCGCCGATGTATGCAGAGGTTGGTGTATGTCGCCGCCGAGATGCAAAAACCAAGCTAACGCAATCGCTTTGTCCGCATCAGAAGCCGAAGCGTCGCGCATTAACTTATCAAATTCAAAAAGCTGATCGACGGCTTTGCCTTTCGGTTCGGCAAACTTTTCTAAAATTTCTACTTTTCCGTTTGTTCCACGCCAAAAAGTGTCAGAGTAATGCCAATCGCCTTTATGATATTTCTCGAAGCGATTCTTAAACTTACGGTCGCGGACAATATCCGCCCAAGTGCTGGCAATCATAAAAAGCTCGCGCTGCCTGACAGCGGCTGAACGCGAGTCCTGCAAATAAAAAACGCTTAAATCCGAATCTTCCGGCGCGTTGAGAATAATTTTTATCACCTTTTCACGCACTTGGGGCGTCATTCGTTCCCAGGCAATGTAAGTTGTAAGTTTGTGTCCCGTGTCATCCCACGCCAAAACAGAAGATGTCAAAACAATAAAAAATGTGAAAAGAAGACAGATTTTAATAAGCAAGTTTTTCATTCGTTTCTCCTCAAAAGCTATGAAAGATATTAACGAAGTTAGAGAATAAAAAAAAGTAGAAAGAAATATTAAGAAGAAAATATTTCTTTTTCGGCTAATTTGAAAAGACAAACTTTTATTAAAAAACTTCATCAAAAAATCGTAAAACGTTTCACGTTTAAATGTTCTATTAAAAAGATCAAGTACATTAAAATTTGATGTAGGGAGTAAAAATAAAATGCAGGCAGTTCTAGAACAAAATACAATAGCGGAAGCTATCATTAATCGAACTAAAGGCGAGTTTGGCGGCAAGATAGGCTTGTTCGTCAAACTTTTCGGTTGTTGGCATAAACAACTGAGCCGCCCTTTTACAAAGAGAAATGTTTCTTACCGCGCTTGTCTACACTGTGGCGCACGTCGGGGTTACAACACCCAAACTTTAAAAACATTCGGTCCATATCATTACCCGCCGATAGTGTCATCTAATGAAAGTTAAGTGATTTTTTCCGCCTCGTAATCATACCAACTTTTTGACTCACCCGAGCGCGGATTAATTTGCACATTTTTATTAAAATTTTTACAAAGCGAATTTTGAAAACAAGAAAAGATAAAGCATATCGAGCTTTACCTTTTTGGCTTTTTCAAATACAAAAATATTATATTTTGGCGACGGCGACAAACTTAGAGGGATCGGAGACGATCACGCCGCCGGGTTTTTCCTTTGAAACGACAAACAACTTCGGTTTTTTTACCTTTAATTGGGCGTCAATCGGAATAACGACTTCGCCTGTTTCAGAGACATCAAAAACGCCGCCGCTAAGCGGGGTTTTTTGATTTTGAGTTTCGTCAACAATCCATAGTTGGTAGCTTTCCTTATTCGGGTCATTGACAGGCAAACCGTGAAAACGTATATAACCTTGTTGCAGCGCATTGCTCCAAACAACGTCGCCCAAAACCTCTTTCTCGTTTTTGGCGGAGGTCCAGGTTGCCTGAATCGTATCCTGAGCGGATGCGAGAAGCTGTTCGCGTTTTTGCGCCGCCGACAACTCAGGGCTCGGAGTCTGAATAACTTCGGGACTTTTAGCAATTTCCGGTTGCGGACGAAAACGAGTCGTCCAGATGTTTACCGCTAACGCTATACAAGCTGCTGCCGCAACTGCCCAGCCGAGTGATTGCCACAAAAAGCGTTTAGGCTGCAATTCGTGGACATTTCTACCGGTTTCGGCAGCACTTAATTTGACATTTTCCTTTGTCTTCTGCGGAAAACTCAAAACCTTTTGGGCATCTTCACGAAAACTCAGATGTTTTTTCGAGTCAACCAGTATTTTGCTTCGCAATGCAGCGGGTAAAGACTCATTTATATCCAGGTGCGATAAACTTATAGCTGCCGCCGTTAATTCAAACGATATATCTTCACGCCAATCAGAAAACTGATTTTTAAGTTGATCAAGCTCCGTCAATTCTTCTTCGTTTAATCCAAAAACGGCTTGGTCGGTAAGGAGTTCAGACAGTCTTTCTCTGTTTACTTCTTTCATACTGCTGCCTCCTGTGTTTCCTCAGAATTTCCTAATCCTAATAATTCTCTGACCTGAATCAAACCACGTCTCGCGTGTGTTTTAACCGTGCCGAGCGGTATTTCCAGCGCGTCCGAAATTTCCTGGTGCGAAAAGCCCTGAACTATTGAAAGATGCAGAATCTGTCGTTGTTCGGGACGTAAGTCATTCATTGCTTTAGCGGCTTCTTTTGCCTCGACATTCATTTGTATATTTTGGTGAACTTGACCGGAAGGTTCGACCAAAATATCCTCCATTGAATCCACATTCGGTTGACGATTTTGCTTTCGCATTCTGTCAATAAGGCGCCGCCGTGCAATCATCGCCACGAAAGTAGTTTCAGATGCCTGTGTTTCGTCAAAACGTCCGGCGTGTTTCCAAATATCGATAAAGATTTCCTGAACCGCATCCTCAGCTTCCTCAGACTTCGATAACATCCGACGCGCAAGCGACCAAACCAAGCCGCCATAAGTATCTAGGCAATCTTGGACAGCATTTGTATCATTAGACGCGATGCGTTTTAGAATAGCTTGAGCCACAACTTTTATTCTCAACCGAAGAGGAATCTAAGCAATTAGCTTTAAGCTACTTCATTTAGGCACAAATTGCCAAGTCAACTAATGCTGTCACCAAAAATGAAGCATTATTTTCATAGCAATACCGCTCCCGCTGGCTAACTTCATTCTTTATTTTCAAAAACTGTTTGCTAATAATTAGTTTTGAGTCATGACTAGCAGAAAAGGCTAAAATGATTGCTAAGTTCAATTTTAACAAATATTTCTGCTCGGATGTTGCGCATCGAAATTTTTACGCGAAAAATTCGATTTTGAAAACGGATTGCTTCGCTTTAACTGCCCATTTTGC
>JALZOH010000379.1 GCA_030857305.1 Acidobacteriota bacterium | reverse complement strand
AATTTTCCAGAAATTTTCCTGCGCTTCCGGCTCGTTGCCGAAACCTTCGAACCAAATTACGCCTTCTTCGCGCCGAAACCAAGAAAGCTGCCGTTTGGCGTAGTTGCGAACATCTTGTTTGGTTTGTTCAATCGCGCTCTCTCGTGTTCTTTCGCCGCGCAGATATTCGCTGGCTCGGCGATAACCGTGTGCGCCGAGCGCGTTTGTGTCGTCGCGCAAACCCTTTTCCCGCAAGGCTTTTACTTCTTCAACTAAACCATCTGCACAATGCTTTTCGGTGCGTTCATTTATTTTTTTATACAATGCTTGACGTGGCGGATTAAGAGCGAAAATTTTGATTCGGGCGGCAAATTCGGGCGGCGCGGCGCGTTTTGGCAGCATTTGGGAAAGTCTTTTGCCGGTTTGAAAATAAACTTCCAAAGCACGCCCGACGCGGACAAAATCTCGCGAAAAAAGTTTATCGGCAGAAACCTTATCTACTTTTTGCAAAATTTTGTAGAGATGTTCCGCGCCCTTTCTTTCCTTTATTTCACTTAACTTTTGTCTTAGCCGTTCATCAGTTTTCGGAGTTTCAAAAAAAGGCTGGCACAGTGCGCGGAGATAAAAACCCGTGCCGCCGACCAAAATCGGAACATTTCCGCGTTCTTCGATTTCCCTTATTTTCGCGCCTGCGTCTTTTGCCCAATCCGCCGCCGTGTAATTTATATTCGGCAAAATATAATCAATCAAATGATGCGGAACGCCGCGCTTTTCTTCTTCGGACGGCTTTGCCGTGGCAATTTCAATTTCTTTATAAATCTGAACCGAATCGCAGTTAATTACCTCGCCGACGACGAGCAAAGCAAGTTCAACGCCGATTTCGGTTTTGCCCGAAGCTGTCGGACCGACAATGGCATAAATTGGTTTTGAGTTTTTCGCATTCATTGAATTTTAGCGTTTATAGCGTAACGCAAATGACGCTATCAACGCCACAAACGCACAAGCGCGATGAGCAGAATCACGCCCAGCAAAATGAGCGAGCCGATAATTTGATTGCGCGAAAACTTAACCATTAGTGTTAATTGATTTATTCATCGCTTCGGCTGACATTTTCGATTTCCAAAACCAAATCTGCGCCGTAACATTTGGCGGGAGTTTGAAATCCGGCACAAAAATTTTCGTCTAAAATTTTTTCTGCGATTTTCAGCGCGGTTAAAGCCGTCATTGTGTAGCCTTCGGGACAGAGCAGACGTGCGGCAACGCGATTTCCCTGCTCATCCTTTGCCTCGCCCCACAGATACGTTTTGCCTCGGGCGCGTTCCGCATCACTCGGTCCGCCTTCGGGAATCTTTTTTTGCAGATAATTTTGGACGGGTTTTGTCGCCAAAAGCCAGCCAATATAACGACTTAGCTTGAGCATCCGCAAATTTGTTTCCGGCAGAATTGTATACACTTCAATGTTCGGAATGCCGGTCGAATAAAAAGCCGTCGCCACATCGCCCCAAGGAATCGTTACGCCCGTTTTTTTAACCGCGCCAAAATCAATCTCGCGTGTTTTCCAAGCCGCCGGAACATTAACGATTTTACCGTTTTGGCGAATCGCGCCGCCGCGTCCGACATTCATCGTCATCGTCGCCTGCGTTCCGTGCGAGATTTTTCCGAGTCCGTAAAAAGCTAATGTTAAATGGGTGGCTGATGGCAGACGATTTTTTAAATGAAGCACCAGGCAATCCGATGGCACAACATCAAAACCAACGCCGGACATTATCATTATTCCAGCTTCTTTCGCCTTTTTATCGCGCCGCGCCATTGCTTCAAAAACCGCGATCTCGCCCGTAATATCAAGATAATGTTTCTTGTTCCGAAGACACGCTTCAACCATCGGCTTTGACGTAATCGAAAAAGGTCCGGCGCAATGCAGAACAAATTCGGTTTCTTTTAACGCCGTATCAAGTTTTTCTGTTTCTTCCAAATTGAAAACACGAAACGGTAAATCGAATTGTTTGGCAAGTTCTTCGATTTTCGCCTTATTTCTACCCGCTAAAATTGGTTTTAGTCCGCGCCCGACTGCGTAACGGGTTATCAGATCGCCGGTGTAGCCGTTTGCACCATAGATTGAAAAGTTTTTAGGCATAAGCTAATTTTGGCATTTCGTCCCAAGTTTTACCTTCAAGTAATCGCCCTGTTTTGTGCTTTCTGACTCCGCCCCATTGTTTGAAAAAAAAAGGAACATTTGCCATTTTGCATTGGTCGCGTATTTCTAGAACCCAACCTTCTTTCATTGGACGCGCCTTTGGACCTGATTCTCCGCCGACAATTACCCAATCAATTCGACGCAAATCAAGATTCGGTAAATTACTCAAAAGCGGTTCAATTGAAAGAAATTTAATATGTGCGTTAGTTTCGCGTAAATCATCAATTCGGTGAACAACCTTTTGATTTTCAACGCTCACGCCCATCCAAATATTCGATGTCCATTTTAATTCTGAATTAATTTCTTTTAATCTATCAGCCCGTTTTGTCAAAACTTGGAAATTATGCCAACTCGCTTTTGCTATTACATCAAAGACTCTTTTGATGTATTCAAGCGGAATATCTTGGTGAAACAAATCGCTCATCGAATTAACGAAAATTGTCTGCGGTTTTTTCCAACTCAAAGGCAATTCCAATGCTTGTTCTTGAAGAGTAAGCGCAAATCCGTTTCGATAGTTCTTTTGTCCCATCGCTTTCAGGCGTTTTGAAAGCCTTTCCGCATAACAATTCTTGCAGCCGTCGCTAATTTTCGTGCAACCCGTTACCGGATTCCACGTTGATTCTGTCCATTCAATTGTAGATTTTTCAGCCATTTTATCTCATTTGTAAGATGTGATTTGCTAATTTTAAAGCTAGACCTTTTGCTTTAGGATTGGGATTACCAATGGCAAAACATAATAGACATTATTGGAAATAAGATATTTCTTCAAAAGCAGTTATATCAATCGTTTGGAGTGGTTGTCGAAAAGTTACTCGCAAATTGTGTAAGCCACACGCGATTTCCATCACCACATCTGAAATCTTCTCTTTGGTTAATCTCAATGGCTCTTTGACAATTCGACATCGCTTGACTCCGCAAATCACATTCTCGACCACGATTCGCACCTGTGAAATCATTTTGTTCAAAAATATATCAATCCCCGTCAATTCTTTCCCGCGCACTTTTTTTTGGCTGTTGCGTTATCACATCTTTCGGCTCATAGCCTTCAAATCCGGTATCTTTGGTCAAACTCGCATTTCTCGGATAGCTGATTTGAC
>JALZOH010000039.1 GCA_030857305.1 Acidobacteriota bacterium | reverse complement strand
GGCTCGCGTTTAAGAAAGGCGATTATTTGGGGGCGAACTTCCGCTAAAGTTTTACCACCGATTGACTCTCGATTCGCCTCATAAACCGCTTTGATTTGAGCCTCGGTCGGAGCAGGAATTTTTGCCATAATTTCTGCGGCGAAGAGTTTTTGTTTTGGAATTTTTCGAGCAACAGATTCGGCTTCAACCAAAACGTCAGCGATTTGCTGTTCAAGTAGTGCTTTACGCATTTCCGCCATCGTTTTTGGTAAATTTACAAACGCTTCGCGAAGCTCCGGCGCAAGATCTTTCGTGGTAAAATTCTGGCTATTCGCCGTTGCTAAAACTTCATCAATTTTTTGTGCGAAAACACTGAAACTCAAAAGTACTAAGAAACCGGCAAAAAATAATTTCATAATTGATATTGATTACAAGAAGTTTATTCGAATACGCGCCGCTTCCGCCTCGCTCGGCTCACCAAAAATACCCGGGTGAAATATTTTTGCTAAAACCTCTGTTCCGTCAACAACGCGCGGCGCGGGACGTGAAAAATAGGCGCTCGCGTCCATCGCCCAAACGTTACCGTTTTTAATGGCGGGAAGCTCGCGCCAATTTGATGGAAAGCGCGTTTGTCCGAGTTGCCGCACAATATCTTTTGTATAAAAACCACACGGAATTAAAACCAGAATCTCCGGTTGTTCATCAAAAATCCTTTCGTAAGTTGTCGCCTGCGATTTTTCGCCCGTTTTGCCGAGCAAACAATTTCCGCCGGCAATCTCGACTTGTTCGGGTGTCCAATGTCCGGGCGCAAACGGGGGTTCGAGCCATTCGAGCATAAAAACTTTTGGACGATTTTTTAGATTTGCAGTTTTTTCGCGCGCTTCTGCCAAACGACTTTCCAAATTTGCAACCACTCTTTCTGCTTTTTCACGAACACCGCAAAATTCGCCGACGGTTTTGATATTTTCAAAAATATCTCCGATTGTGTTCGGCTCCAAAGACACGACCTTGGCATCGGCGACAAACATTTTTGCCGCCTTCTGCACGGTTTTATAACTGACCGCGCAAACCTCACATAATTCCTGCGTCAAAATTAAATCCGGCTTTAATTCGGCAAGAAGTTTCGCGTTTAAATCATAAATCGAGCCGTGTCCGTCGAGCTGCGAGCGCACGGCGTGGTCAATTTCCGCGCTCGACATTGTTTCGTGCGAAATCCGGCTGGCGGTTAAATGCGGTTTGTTTTGAATTGATTCGGGAAAATCACATTCGTGCGTAATGCCGATGATGTTTTCTTCGAGCCCCAAAGCGCAGAGAATTTCGGTCGTCGAAGGAAGAAGCGAAGCAATGCGTAGCGAATTTTTTTCTGGCATAAAAATATTGAATCGGCAGCTTACTCCAGCGTTCCAGGTTACGCCGATTTTACCTGATTCCAATTGAAGATTTTATCGAACATCTTGTATGATGCAAAATATGAAAACACTTTACCCGGAGATTGAACCGTTTGATGCCGGAATGCTCAAAGTTTCCGACATTCACGAAATTTATTACGAGCGATGTGGAAATGCTAAAGGCATTCCCGTCGTTTTTCTACACGGCGGACCGGGCGGCGGGCTAATTCCGATGTACCGACAGTTTTTTGACCCGAAAGCGTATCACATAATTTTATTTGACCAGCGCGGCTCCGGAAAATCCAAACCGCACGCCGAACTGCGCGAAAATACGACTTGGGATTTAATCAATGACATCGAAACTTTGCGCGAAAAATTCGGCATCGAAAAATGGTTTGTGTTCGGCGGTTCGTGGGGCAGCACGCTTTCACTGGCTTACGCCGAAACGCATCCCGAACGAGCTTTAGGTTTAATTTTGCGCGGAATCTTTTTAACTCGTCGAAGGGAACTCGAATGGTTTTATCAATATGGCGCGTCGGAGATTTTCCCGGATTTCTGGGAACGCTACCGCGATGAAATTCCCGAAGACGAGCGCGGCGATTTTATGACGGCGTATTACAAGCGTTTGACGAGCGACGACGAACAAGTGCGGCTTTCGGCGGCGCGGGCATGGAGCGTTTGGGAAGGCTCGACCTCGAAACTTTTTCCGAGCGAAGAATTAATGAATCATTGGGAAGGCGAGCAGGAAGCGTTATCGCTCGCCAGAATCGAATGTCATTATTTTATGAACAATTCGTTTTTCCCGACGGAAAATTACTTGCTTGATAATGTCGAAAGAATTCGCCACATCCCAACCGTCATTGTGCAGGGTCGCTACGATGTTGTCTGCCCGATGACAAGCGCGTGGGAACTGCACAAAGCATTTCCCGAAGCCGAACTGGTAGTTGTCGGGGATGCCGGGCATTCGATTTCAGAAAAGGGAATTACTTCAGCCTTGGTTGAGGCAACGGATAAATTCAAAGAAATGGCAACAAACAGCAAAAGCAAACGTGAATAAAATTAAAATACCGTTCGAGGAGATTTGCTATGTTTACAAAAATTTTGAGTTCAACTTTAGTTTTGGTATTCGGTTGCGGCTTGCTTTTTGCTCAAACTGCCAAAAAATCTGATTCTGACGAAACCTGGGAATATCTCATCGTTTCTGTTGTGTATTCTAACGATAAAGAAAACTTAAATGTCGCTGATAAATGGATTAGACGCAGGCAGGGGAATGTTGGTTTTAGTCAAGACAATTTAACACAAAATGAATTCGACCGACTTGGAAAATTAGGTTGGGAATTAATCGGTATCGTTCCCGGTGGCGCGGGCGAGTCTCAAGCTTCTATTGACAACTCAAAATTTATTTTCAAGCGACGATTCGACGCTGCCCGTTCCGCGCGCGAAGTCGAAGAATCAAAGCAACTTGCAAAGGATGCAAAAAATAATCTGCCAAATAAAGTCAATACGGAAGATTTAGTCGAACTTGAACAAGCCGAATACAAAAATAAACAAAATGAAGCCGCCGATAAAGCCAAAGCACATTTAGAGCAAATAATTAACGACCCGAATATTATTTCTATTAAAAATGTACAAACTCAGTATCCTAAAAATAACAAGTTAACTTCTGCGACAATTGAAGTTGACGGAAGCTCGGCTTTACTTAGAGACGGAAACAAATACCGCCAAACGGAAGCCAAACAGTACGCACGTCAAATTGCAGCAGAAATCTTCAATAAACTTGGATTAAAACAAGGTTCGCCGGATGAGGATTTCTTTTACGAAAATGGAATCTCTGTCAGAAGAGAAGTTTATATCAATCTTTCAATCGTCATAGATCATAACGGCGCAAAACGAGTGGTTGCCAGAGGAGACATCAGCGGTAATTGGGCTGAAACAATAAAATAACTTCAAATTAAATGACCGCCAGTCGACAAATAATGCGACAATTGAAACACGCGGATGAAACTTGGCGCAAATATCTGTATGATGAAACTACAATGACGCGCAAACTTTTCTAGCAACAAGCGCGTCAAATCACAAAAAGAGGTTTTTATGGGAAGTTTTGGAACAACTGAAATAATTTTGATCGTCGCCGTTTTATTTTTACTGTTCGGCGCGAGCCGTCTGCCGCAATTGGCAAAATCGTTCGGGCAAACTCGCAAGGCTTTTAAGGATGGGATGCGCGAAGCCGACGAGGAAGAACGGCTTGAACTGGAGCAGAAACAAATCACTTCAACGCCAGTTGCGCCAGTCATTTCAAATCTCAACGATGAAGATTTAGTAGCTGAAATGCGTCGCCGCGCAGAAGTAAAACAACAATAAAGCCGAAAACGAACAGAAACAATAAATTTTTTATTTCACCGAAATTGGTTTTTTTCGGCTTGCCAGAATTCCGGTTACATCCTTCAAGGAAACATTTTTAGCGGCAAGCAAAACCAAATAATGAAAAAGCAAATCGGCGGCTTCGTCTTTAAATAAATCTTCATTATCGTCTTTTGCCTCAATTACCAATTCAAACGCTTCTTCGCCGACCTTTTGCGCGATTTTATTTAAGCCTTTCTCAAATAACTTAGAAGTATAAGAATCTTCGCTTGGATTTTGTTTACGCTCCTCGATAACCTTTTCCAGCGCAAAAAGAAAATTTTCCGATTCGTTTTTTTCGTTAAAACAAGTTTCCGCTCCGGTGTGACAAACCGCGCCCAACGGATTTGCTTTTATCAAAATCGTATCATCATCGCAATCAATCAAAATCTTTTGAACGCGCAAGAAATTCCCGCTGGTTTCGCCCTTTGTCCAGAGCTTTTGACGCGAGCGGCTGAAAAAAGTCACAAGTTCTGTCTTTTGTGTCTTCTCAAACGCTACACGGTTCATATATCCGAGCATCAAGACTTTGTGTGTTTCGGCGTCCTGGACAATCGCCGGAACTAAGCCGTCGGATGATTTTTCAAAATCAATTTTCATAAAACATTTTCATATTCTTACTGAGATTTCCTGTTCTTTCAAATACTTTTTTAAATGTGGAATTTCAATTTCCCCAAAATGGAAAATGCTTGCCGCTAATGCCGCATCCGCTTTTCCTTTCGTAAAAACTTTGACAAAGTGCTGCTCGGTTCCTGCTCCGCCCGAAGCGATCACCGGAACATTGACCGCTTCAGAAATCATTTTTGTTAAACCGATTTCAAAACCCTTTTTTGTTCCGTCGGCATTCATCGAAGTTAAAAGAATTTCGCCCGCGCCCGAACGGGCGCCCTGTTTTGCCCAATCGAGCGCATTTAATTCGGTTGCTATTCGTCCGCCGTTGAGAAATACAAACCATTCATTTTCAACGAGCTTCGCGTCAATCGCCAAAACAATGCACTGCGAGCCGAAATTCCTTGCGGCTTCTTCTAAAAGCTTCGGGTTTTTGACGGCAGAAGTGTTAATCGAAACTTTGTCGGCGCCGGAGTCGAGCAAAACTTCGATGTCTTCAATCGAATTGATGCCACCGCCGACGGTGAACGGAATGTTAATTTCCGCCGCGACTTGTCGAACCAATTCGCTCAAAGTCCGGCGTTTTTCATTCGTCGCCGTGATGTCGAGAAAAACGAGTTCGTCCGCACCTTGGTTTGAGTAAATTTTAGCAAGTTCGACCGCATCGCCCGCGTCGCGCAAATTTGTAAAATTTGTTCCTTTAACCGTGCGTCCGTCTTTTACGTCCAGACACGGAATAATTCTCTTAGCTAACATTTAATAATCAAAATAATTAATCTGTGCTGAATTGTTTTAATTCTTGTAATTTAATTTTTCCTTCGTAAATCGCCTTACCGACAATCACTCCTGAACAACCGATTTTTTCAAGCTCAAATACATCTTTTATCGAACTGACACCGCCGCTAGCAATCAGTTTTAATTTTGGCAGCCGCGCTAAAATCTGCGCGTAAAGCGCGTTTGAAGAACCTTGAAGAAGTCCGTCTTTGGAAATATCGGTGCAGAAAACTTGTCGCACACCTCTAGCAAAATAATTTTCTAAAAACGATAAAATTTCAACTGTCGTCGCCGTTTGCCAACCATTGATCGCCAAAAGATTTTCTTTTACATCTGCGCCGAGCAAAATGTTTTGACTTCCGTATTTTTCGAGCCACTGGAAGAACTTTTCCTGATTTTTGACCGCGACGCTCCCGATACTCGCCATTTTTGCGCCGGCATCGAAGACGTTTTGAATATCTTCGTCGGTTTTGATTCCGCCGCTGAAATCAATGGTTAGAGTCGTATTATTGGCAATCGTCTCCAGCACTTTCAAGTTTGTTACTTTTCCATTTTTCGCGCCATCCAAATCAACTAAATGAAGGCGTTTCAGCCCAAACACTTCAAACTCTTTTGCTGTTTCAAGCGGATTTTCGTTGTACACTTTTTGACGCGCAAAATCGCCTTGCGTGAGCCTGACACATTTGCCGTCAATCAAATCAATGGCGGGAATTATCTCAATCATATTTTCAAAAAATTTTCCAAAATCTGCGCTCCAATCGCGCCTGATTTTTCCGCGTGAAACTGCACGGCGTAAAAGTTTTTGTGCTGAATTGCCGCGCTGAAATCTAAACTATAACTCGTCGTGGCAATCGTTTCCGCTCCGGTTTCTACATAGAAACTATGCACAAAATAAACAAAACTATTTTCTTCAACGCCCGCAAAAAGGTCTGACTTTAACCTGGAAATATTGTTCCACCCGATTTGCGGAATTTTCAATGAGCCGGATTCAAATCTTCTCACTTGATACGGCAGAACTCCCAAACAACTCGTTTGGTTTTCATCCGAAAATTTACAAAGAAGCTGCATTCCGAGACAAATTCCTAAAACGGGTTGCGTGAGCGATTTGATGACTTTATCAAGATTACGTTCGCGCAAATAATTCATTGCGGTTGACGCTTCGCCAACACCGGGAAAGATAACTTTGTCAGCCATTTGCAGCTCTTGCCCGTTGTCAGTCAGAATTGGTTCAACGTCTAATCGGTTAAGCGCGTTTTTGACTGATTCGACGTTTCCGGCGTTGTATTTCACGATTGCAACTTTCATAAAATTCCCTTTGTGCTCGGCAAATTTGTGTCGTCGATATTTCGCTGCACCGCCATTTTTATGGCTTTTGCAAACGCCTTAAAAATCGCTTCTATTTTATGATGTTCATTTGCGCCTTCTGCCTTGATATTTAAGTTGCACAAGGCTTTGTCAGAAAAAGATTTGAAAAAGTGAAAAAACATTTCGGTCGGCATCTTTCCGACGTTTTCGCGCCTAAATTCCGCTTCCCAGACAATCCAGTTGCGCCCGCCGAAATCGAGCGCGACTTGCGCGAGGGCATCGTCCATCGGAAGCGTAAAACCGTAACGAGCCATTCCGCGTTTGTCCTCTAAAGCCTTTGAAAATGCTTCGCCGAGCGCGATTCCGACATCTTCTACCGTGTGGTGTTCATCAATGTGCAAATCGCCTTTTGCCTGAATCCGCAAATCAATTGCGCCGTGCCGCGCGATTTGTTCGAGCATATGGTCAAAAAATGAAATGCCCGTCGAAATTTCCGATTTTCCCGTGCCGTCTAAATTTAATTCAACCACAACATCAGTTTCATTCGTTTTTCGTTCGTGCGAAACTTTTCGCGGCGGAAGCTTCAAAAACTCGTAAACGCTGCGCCAATTCTCTGCTGCCAGCGAAACTGTTTCGTCGGTTTCGGGCGCGTCGAAAAATTGATTCTTGATAAAAATTACCTTCGCACCGAGATTTTTTGCTAGTTCAATATCTGTTGGACGGTCGCCGATGACAAAAGAATTTTTTAAGTCGTAATCATTATTCAAATATTTTGTTAAAAGTTCGGTGCCTGGCTTGCGGCTCAATTTGTTTTCGTGGGCGAAACTTCGATCAATGCACACTTCGGCGAAGTTAATTCCTTCATTCGCAAACGTTTCAATCATAAAATTATGAACCGGATAAAAAGTTTCTTCCGGAAATGAAGCCGTGCCGAGTCCGTCCTGATTTGTTACCATCACAAGTTCGTAATCAGTTTCGCGCGCGATTTTACCTAAATATGTAACGACGAGCGGCAAAAATTTGAATTTCTCGAAGCTGTCAATTTGAAAATCTTCGGGTTCGAGAATCAAAGTTCCGTCACGGTCAATAAATAAAACTTTTTTCATATTTTTGAAATAGCTTCTAATAAATTATCGTTTTCCTCAGAAGTGCCAATCGTAATTCGCAAACAGCCCGCGCAAAGTTCGACATTATTGCGATTGCGAACAACAATTTTTTCAGCGAGAAGAAATTTATAAATCTTTTCGGCAGCGGTCGTTTTTACTAAAACAAAATTTGCGTCGCTCGGGTAAACTTTCTTGACGCAAGAAAGTTTTTGTAATCTTTTAATTAATCTTTCGCGTTCTTCAATAATTTCCGCAATTGTTTTTTCAGCCTGTGATTTGTTTTCAAGTGCCCGCAAAATCGCTTGCTGCGCAATTTCGCTGACGTTATACGGCGGCTTTACTTTGTTGAAAAGCGTAATTATTTCCTCGTTTGCCAACGCTAAACCGACGCGCAAACCGGCTAAACCCCAAGCCTTTGAAAAAGTCTGCAAAACCACAAGATTCGGAAAGTTATTTATCTCTGAAACAAAGGATTGTTCGCGCGAAAAATGAATGTAAGCCTCATCAATAATAACAATTCCGCCAAAGATTTCGACAATCCGCAAAATTTCTTCACGGTCAAAAGAATTTCCCGTCGGATTGTTTGGCGAACAAATGAAGAGCAACTTTGTATTTTCGTCAATACTGCTTTGTATAGCGTTCAAATCAAATCCGAAATCCTCCGTTAAATTGGCGCGTTGAACTGTTACATCATTTATTGCCGCCGAAACTTCATACATTCCATAAGTCGGCGGGCAAATTAAAACATTATCAATCTGCGGACGGCAAAAGATGCGAAATAATAAATCAATCGCTTCATCGCTGCCGTTACCGACAAAAATTTCACACGGTTTTATGTTATGCAGCTGAGCAACTTTTTTCTTAATTTCAGTTTGAGAAGGGTCTGGATAACGATTGTAGTTTTGCGCGAGAGGCGAACCGAAACTATTTTCGTTGGCGTCAAGAAAAATCTGCGCCGCGCCGCTAAACTCCTTTCTGGCAGACGAATACGGCGTAAGATTTTTGACGTTTTCTCGAACGATTTTTTGTAAATCAAAATTCATATTTACTTACTTTAAAGTTTCAAGACGAATCGAAACTGCATTTTTATGGGCGTCTAAACCTTCCGCTTTCGCCATCAACTCGACGGTGTGTCCTAAATTTCTGATTCCGTCTTCGGTCAACTTTTGAAACGTAATTTTTTTGACGAAACTGTCGAGCGAAACGCCGCTGAATGCTTTTGCAAAACCCCCTGTCGGTAAAGTGTGGTTTGTGCCGGAAGCATAGTCACCCGCGCTCTCGCACGAGTAATTACCGATAAAAACCGAACCGGCATTCGTGATTTTTTCAGCCAATTCATCGGCGTTTTCAGTGGCGATAATCAAATGTTCGGCGGCATATTCATTCAACACTTCAACTGCTTCATCCAAATCTTTCACCAAAATCGCCTTTGAATTTCCCAACGCTTTTGCCGCAATTTCATGTCGGGGCAGTTTCGCAAGCTGTTTTTCTAATTCAAGATTTGTTTCCGAAACAACTTGTTCGCTCGTTGTAACCAGCAAAACCTGGCTGTCCGCGCCGTGTTCGGCTTGCGAGAGCAAATCAGCCGCGACGAACGCCGGAATACATGTTTCATCAGCCAAAACCGCTACTTCCGAAGGTCCGGCGGGCATATCGATTGCCGTTCCGGTTTGCGCAACTATCTGTTTAGCGGCGGTGACAAACTGATTGCCGGGACCGAAAATTTTGTAAACTCGCGGAACGGTTTCGGTTCCAAAAGCCATCGCGCCGACTGCTTGCACGCCGCCGATTTTATAAACTTTAGTAATGCCGCAAATGCTTGCCGCGTAAAGAATTATTTCGTTGATTTTGCCGTTCACATCAGGCGGCGAACACAAAATGATTTCATGGCAGCCGGCGAGCTTTGCCGGAATGCCGAGCATTAAAACCGTCGAAAAAAGCGGCGCGCTTCCCGCCGGAATGTAAAGTCCAACCTTCTCAATCGGCACAGACTTGCGCCAGCAGAGAACACCCGCCGTAGTTTCGATAACTTCGCCTTTTTCGAATTGGGCAGCGTGAAATTTTTCGATGTTTGCCTGAGCAATATTTATCGCGTTTCTCAGTTCGTCAGAAACATTTTTTTCGGCTTCAATAAATTCGTTTTCTGTCACAAGAAAGTCTTGGATTTCGACTTTATCGAGAGCTTTAGTAAAATGTCGAACTGCTTCGTCGCCGTCTTTTTTGACAAAATCAAGAATATTGTGGACGTGTCGTTCCAAACTTTTTGTTTCAAAAACTGGACGCGCCAGAATTTCTTGCCAAATTGCTTTTTCAGGATAACGAATTATTTTCATAAAATTATTGGAAGCTAACGCGGCAGACTAACACAATTTAATCAATAAAAATCTGCCTCAATCTTTTAAATCTGCGCTCAATTATTCAACTCACCATTTGGTCAATTGATAAAATTAAAATTCCTTCGGCGCCTTTGTTTTTTAGATTTTCGACAATTTCCCAAAAATCATTTTCATTAATTACTGAATGAACCGAACTCCAACCGGTTTCGGCAAGCGGCATCACGGTCGGACTTTTTATGCCGGGCAGCATTTCGATAATTTCATCCAGTTTATCGTTCGGCGCATTGAGCAAAATGTATTTGTTTTGGGCGGCAGCTTTAACGGCTTTGATACGAAAAAGCAATTTCTCTAAAATCATCTGTGATCGCGCACCCAAATTCGGGCGCGCGATTAAAACCGCTTCCGAGTTCATCACAATTTCCACTTCTTTTAATCCGTTGGTAAAAAGCGTGCTTCCAGAACTCACGAGGTCACAAATCGCGTCTGCCAAATTAATCGAAGGAGCAATCTCAACTGAACCGCTAATTGTATGAATTTCCGCATCGACGGAATTTTGCGCCAGAAAATCGCCGAGAATTTTCGGATAACTGGTCGCAACGCGTTTTTTGTCGATACTTCTTATGCTTTGATAATCAAAAGATTTCGGCACAGCCAGTGACAAACGGCATTTGCTGAAACCGAGCCGCTCGATAATGTTTGCTTCTTTTTGTGCTTCGGCTAAAACATTTTCGCCGACAATGCCGATATCTGCTACGCCGTCGGCGATATATTGCGGAATATCGTCGTCGCGCAGAAAAAAGATTTCGAGCGGAAAATTCTGCGCCGCTGATTTCAGTTTACCCGTGCCGTTGTCAAATTTAATCCCGCACGTT
>JALZOH010000378.1 GCA_030857305.1 Acidobacteriota bacterium | reverse complement strand
AAATTCGCGCTGATATGGATTTGCCGCCGTTTAATCGCTCGCAAATGGACGGTTTGGCCGTTCGCGCAAAAGATGTTGAAGAGGCAAGCGAAAAAAATCCGGTAAAATTGAAAATCATCGGCGAAGCGGTTGCCGGGAAGGGCTTTGACGGAAAAATCAAAAAAGATGAAGCCACGAGAATTATGACCGGCGCACGAGTTCCCGATGGCGCGAATTCGGTTCAGAAAAAGGAATTGACACGCGAATTGCTGAGCGAAAACGGCGAGAGCTTTGTCGAAATTTTTGAAGCCGCGAAATTTAAGCAAAACATTATCAACCAAGCCGAAGAAATCAAAAAAGGCAAAAAGATTTTTGACAAAGGCGAGATTATAAACGCGCAAATGATTGCGCTGCTTGCTTCTTTTGGTTACGCAAAAGTTAAAGTTTCCAAAAAACCGCGCGTGATGATTTTGGCGACGGGAAGCGAAATTGTTGACGTAAATCAAAAGCCGAAACGAGACCAAATTCGCAATTCAAATTCCATTTTACTAAAAGTTTTGGCGGAAGAATGCGCGGCGGAAACGAAAATTTTGCCAATCGTCAAAGATGAAATCGAAAATCTAAAATCCAAAATCCAAAATTGCCTATCAGCTTGTGACGTTTTGATAATTTCCGGCGGCGTTTCGGTCGGCGATTATGATTTTACAAAACCGGCTTTGCGCGAGATTGGCGCGGAAATCTTTTTTGAGCGAGTTTCGCTTCGACCCGGCAAACCGACGGTTTTTGCCAAACTCGACGACACATTAATTTTCGGATTGCCGGGAAATCCGGTTTCGGTTGCGGTAACGTTTTATTTGTTTGTCCGCACAGCTTTGTTAAAAATGCAAGGCGCGAAAAATTGCGAGCTGCAAAAGGGTTTTGCCGTCGCAGCGAGAGAAATAAAAGGCGCGAAAGAGCGCGATAGCTTTCTGCCTGTTTTCATTGAAGCAAATCAGGAAGGAAAACTTGTCATTGAATCTTTGCGCTTTGGCGGCTCGTCAAATTTTATTGCCTTTTCTCGCGCAAATGCTCTGGCTTTTGTTCCGATGGGTAAAACTTATAAACCGAGCGATGTTGTCAAAATTGCTTATTTGCCCTGAGCATCGGTTACGCAAAAGCTCGCAAGGCTTTACGCAAAATAACGCAGAATTTAAATTTTATGAAAAAACTTTCACACTTGGGCAGCGACGGAAAAATTAAAATGGTTGACGTGAGCGGAAAGCCGCCCACCACGCGGCGGGCGCTTGCTTCCGCCAAAGTTTTGCTCAACAGAGAAACAATTATAACTCTAAGAAATCAAACAAACCCGAAAGGTAATCCGCTGGAAATTGCGCGGATTGCCGGAATTATGGCGGCAAAGAAAACTTCCGATTTAATTCCTCTATGTCATCAAATTGCGCTTTCACAAGTCGATATAAAAGCTGAAATTAAGGAATTTGGAGTTTATTTACAAGCCGAAGCAAAAACAATTGCGGGCACAGGCGTTGAGATGGAAGCTCTCGCGGCAGTTTCCGTCGCGGCTCTGACCATTTATGATATGTGCAAAGCCGTGCAGAAGGATATTCAAATTACAGAAATTCAGCTTGAATCAAAAACCGGCGGAAAATCAGGAGATTTTATTCGGGAAGCGTAATTATTTTTGTGTTCTAGTGCTGTGTAATTTAAGTTTTTGGAAAATAGCCGAAACTGTTGTTATCATTTAACAATGGCTCGTCAAACAGAAAAGAAGTTCGATTACGAATATGAACGCGGCGGCGTGGCTTCAGTGTTTGTCGCCTTCGAGTCTTTAACCGGCAAGCGTCTGGTCAGAGTTTACCCGAGAAGAACCAAAGCCGATTATTGCTGGTTTGCAAAGGCTGTCGGCAACCAGTGGTTAAAAAATTAAGTCGAGAGCAAAATTAAATTTGGTCTCGACTCTTAACTTTCAACTTTTGACAAATTTTTAGACGTATTTATCAATTGTTTCGGCAAGCTTTTCCCGCGAAACTGCGCCGACAATACGTTCCTGTTCCTGTCCGTCCTTAAATAAAATCAAAGTCGGAATACCGCGAATGCCAAAGCGCTGCGGGACATTCATATTTTCGTCGACGTTCATTTTGTAAACGCCGGCTTTGCCTTCATAATCTTCCGCAATCGCTTCGACCGACGGCGCAATCATCCGGCACGGTCCGCACCACTCAGCCCAGAAATCAACCAGAACCGGCTTGTCTGAACCTAAAACATCTTTTTCAAAATTTGAATCTTCTATTGTTTTTGCAAAATTACCCATTTTTTTTATCCCTTTAAAATTTGTATTCGTAATCGGGCGAAAAAATTGTTTGTATTTCCCGCCCGACTCTTTCTTTTAGTCTAACTCGTCTGAAATATATTTACCAATGCTATTTCTTTTGATGCTCTTACCATCAATAAATCAGTCTAAAAATTTGGCACAGTTTGTGCAATGTATAACCTTGCGTTTAATCAATGCAACAAAATCGAACACGAGGAGAAATTTTATGACCGACAAATTAACACAAGAACATTCAGACGAAAGTAACACTATCAAAGACCCGGATAACTGGACGACCGGCGACGAACCGATGACCGGTGCGCAGCGTTCTTATCTGACAACTCTCAGCGAAGAAGCCAAAGAAGATTTTGACGAAAATCTAACCAAAGCCGAAGCTTCCAAACGAATCGAAGAACTTCAGCAAAAAACCGGTCGAGGCGCTGCCGCCTAAACATTTCAGTTATCAAAACAGCTTTTGAGGGACGGTTTGCGAGCCGTCCCTTTTTATTAAACCCAAACTGAAAATTAAGCGGCTGACGCTTTTTTCAGTTTTGCGTTAAGACTGATTTCCGCGCCGCTCAAAACTTGAGAAACCGGACAGGTCTTTTTTGTTTCCTCAGCAATTTTTTGAAACTCTTCGTCGTCGATGCCGTCAACACTGGCTTCCGTGATTAAATCAATATTCGGAATGACAAAACCGTCGCCCTGTTTTTCAATTTTGACATTAGCGGTTGTGTTGATTTGCTTTGGTTTATACCCGGCTTTGCCCAAATTTCCCGATAAAGCCATCGTGTAGCAACCGGCGTGCGCTGCCGCGATTAATTCTTCCGGGTTGGTCGCTTTCGTGTCGTCACCGAAACGCGATTGAAAGGAATACGCGCCTTCAAACGCACCGCTTCCAAGTTTTACCGTTCCCTCGCCATCCATAATTCCGCCGTTCCATTCGGCATCCGCTTTTCTTGTAAAATTCATTTTCAACTCCTTATAAAAAAGT
>JALZOH010000377.1 GCA_030857305.1 Acidobacteriota bacterium | reverse complement strand
GCTCAAGGAAGGTCTCGACCAATTAAACAGCACGATTTACGAAGCCGCCAAAGAGATGGCGGAGAAATTGAACGATTCAAAGTTCGTTCCCGGCGGCACGGCGAAACGCGCCCGCGAGATGTATCGCTGGTTCAAGCTGATGAATTTTACGGGCGACGCGGAAGTCGAAACGGTTCTCGCCGAACTCAATAAAATCGCCAACCGCGACGCAAAGACGCGAACGGCGGCGGAAATGAAGGAAGCCGTTGACCAGGTGATTCTCGCCACGTCGAAACGCACTCGCAAACTAATGAAAACCGAACAACTCGACGCGCTCGAACTGTAATCGAGGCAAGCTCGCTTGGCTAAATCTTATGCCCGTCATCTTCAAAAAATGTTTTCTTTTCCACTACAATCCAAGCATCAATTCTGACAAAGTTTTCAATCTTTTTTTGATTGACAATCAAAACGGCACTTACAGCGCAATCAGCGAACACGCGCGACGCGGAGCGAAATTAAGAGTTTTGCCGCTCGTCGAGAACTGTTCGCTGTCGCTGGCTCAAAGCCGATATTCGGAAAAACTGAACGAGAAAATTTATCACAGAAAAACGCCCTACACGCAGACGTTGAATGCTTCGAGCAGCCCGACCTATCAAAAGTTCAGCACTGAAACAGCATTAGTAGGAACGACAAAACCTGTCGAGTCGGCGAAAGTAATTGATTTTAAATCGGCTCAACCAAGCCCAAAATTCACGCCGCCTGCTGAAAAAGAAAGCGGCGAGCAAATGGTGGGTAAAGCAGAGGTGATTGAGCGACGCTCGAAACGAATCGGCGTCTTGAACCTCAACCAGCTTGACGCGCTCGAATTTTAATCAACTTGTATCGGCTGCATTCAAGAATTATCAAAGATGAAAAATCAATCAAGCGAAGCGAAACTGCTCGAAGAACTCGACACGCTCATCCGGGCGCGTTACACCCTGCTCGCCGTCAACACTTACGAAGAAGAACGTCTCAAGGAATGCCTGCTCGAATTGATGAGCCGCGAGAAACACCGCGACAAACCGCTTTACTTCTGGAGCCGCACGAACGGCATCGTCAAAATCATTGACGAAAAAGCTAACGGCGTTCCTTTAAAAGAAGCGAAAGTGATTCCCGAAACGCAAGACCCGCTCTCCGCGCTCGAATACATCGCAAAGCAACAAACCGGAATCTTTCTGCTATGCGATTTCGCGCCGTATATCGCGCCTTACGGACAGGAAGACCCGGTACTGGTCAGGCTTTTAAGAGAAGTCGCGTGGAAACTGAAAACCACGAAGGCGACAGTTTTGTTCGCCGGACCGAATTTCCCGGACATCAAAACGCTCGAAAAGGAAGTTTCAGGGGTAGAGCTTGATTTGCCGCAGGAAGAAGAAATTATCAACGCGCTCGACATCCAGCTCGAAAAATTCGAGAAAAACGGTATTGTTACGAGCGTTACCGACGAAACGCGCAGAAACCTCGTGCAGGCTCTGCTTGGATTGACCAACGACGAAATCTCGAACGTCATCGCCAAAGCGACGATAAGCTGTCAAGGCTTAACCGAAAACGCGCTGTCAATCATTCTCGACGAAAAGAAAAAGGTGATTCGCGGCAGTTCCGCGCTTACTTACGTTCATCCCGAACCGGCAAACTCTCTGGGTGGTTATCAGCATTTGCGCGATATTCTGAAAAAAGCTGCACACACTTTTTCGCCTGAAGCGAAGGCGCGGCACGTCGAGCCGTGCAAAGGCATTCTGCTCGTCGGACTTCCGGGCTGCGGCAAGGATTTATGCAAACGAGTCGCCTCATCAATCACCAACCGCGCTCTGCTCGACCTGGATTTCGGCTCGATTATGGGCGAAGGCGGCGGCGTTATCGGACAGGCGGCGATTTCGGTAAAACGCGCACTTTCGATTGCCACGACCGTCAAAGGTATTCTAGGAATCAGCGAGTTTGAAAAAGCCGTATCGGGAATGAAATCGTCGGGCAAAACCGACGGCGGCGAAACGGCGCGGACAATTTCATATCTTTTGAACTGGATGCAGGACAACCGCGACGTGCTGGTTTTCGCTACCGCCAACGACGTGCGCGATTTGGAATCCGAACAATTCCGCATCGGGCGATTTTCCTACATTCACTTTGTTGACTTGCCGACCAAAGATGACCGGCAGGAGATTTTCCGCGTTCATCTGCAAAAACGCGCACTGAAGCCCGACGATTTCGACCTGGACGTGCTGGCGGAAAAGAGCGAGCAGTTTTCCGGCGCGGAAATCGAAGGCGCGGTCAAAGACGCGGTTCTCGAAGCCTTTATTGACGGCAATCGCGCCGCCCAAACCAAGGATGTTATCTCCGCAATCGGCACTATCACGCCAACCGCCGAGATGATGAAAGCGAAAATTGACGAAATCCGCGAGTGGGCGAAAAACAACATCAAAGGCAGCCACACTGCTGTCGGACAATCTGCAAGCACGACTGGCGTGAGAGTTTTGGAAATGTAATCAATCGCTAATTTCTATCGGAGGAAAAACGTGTTTTTGTTCCAAATCGCCCGTCTACCGCCTCTTTTAGAAAAAGTGCGCCAACCGGAAAGACGGGCAACTTTATTTTTACATTTCCTCACAAATAAAGTACAATTTATGCCAAGACGGTATGCGGAAAGGGCAAGCTGACTTTCTGATGTCGAACAGGAGAAATGAACGAGGAACGACTTGCTACATTGATTGAACGCCCTGATGTTCAACAAAAACTTCTGCGAAATTACGACGGCGATTATTCAATCGGCGTAACTCTCGACCCGCGCAACAAGTCAAGAATTGCTATTCGCGTTCGCATTGCCGGACATAGCACGAAAAACATTCCCGCGCAGATTGAAATTGACGGCGAAACGATTCCCGTTGTAGTCAGTCCGAACTTTAAAGTTCCGGTACCGTTTAGACAAATCGCCTAAAACATATTTGGCGGCAGCCAACTCATAAATTTTTTCCAAGCCTTTTAGAAACCGTGCGACGTGAATTTTCTCAATTACGGTAGATTTTCGGACGATATAAACTATACAAACTTATTTTGGCGCGGCGGGAATGTCATTCAAAACAGTTATATTCAACAACATCTATGAGCATTGAACTGGAAAAGGCAGTTGATTTGATTGAACGGGCAGCCGAAGAGTTGTTTGAGTCCGACTCGACGGTTCGTTCGGTAGGCGTGATTCGCACCGGCGCGGGCGGCTACGGTTTTCGCGCCGTTCGCAACAGTGCCATTCCGACTCCTTTGAATGCTCGCACCTTGCC
>JALZOH010000038.1 GCA_030857305.1 Acidobacteriota bacterium | reverse complement strand
GCTTAACGCCGATGACAAAACACAATTTGACCACTCGCTTCGCACAATTGTCATCTCACCCGAAGGAAAAGTTCAGGAAATCATTTCCGGCAACGAATGGACGCCAAACGATTTACTGCGCGAACTGCAAGCGACTATGAAATAACAGGCTCGAATAAATTTATGTGGAATTGAAAATTAATAAAGAAAATAAGTTTCTCTAAAAGATAACTTTGGTTTGAAATCTTTTTTAGAAATTAGTAAAAAGAGTAAGATTATACAAAAGATAATTCGGCTTAATACAAAGTTGTGCGCTTTCGCTAATGTAAGTAAAGTGTCTTTACGGAGCAGATACCCGAAACTCAGCTTAAACTTCGTGATGCTGGCAATCAAATGAAGTTGGCATTATCAAATTGGGGCGACGAAGATGTTTTTCGGTCTTGCGTAAACTCCTATATCTCACACGCTCGAAGCGTTACCTTTGTAATGCAAAAGGAAAGCTCTGGAAATCCTGAACTTGTTGAATGGTATGAGAAACAAATGGAGAATTTGAAGCAATTGCCCATTATGAAATTCTTTAATGAGCAAAGAGTTCATATTATACATCGAGGCATTGTCAGACCAGTTTCTCATAGCTTTCCTATTGACGAACTTACAGTTGACGGTGAAAGTCTTGGCAAAGCAACAGCGACAACTTATGTATTTTCAGATGCTCACAAATACATACCAAATTCTAACGGAAATGTTGGTAAATTGTGCGAACAGTATTTTACAATTTTGAAGACTTTGGTGCATGAATGGAGAGCGCAAAAGTCTTGGCTTGAATTACCAGAAGGAGAACGAAAAATGGCTTTAGAAGAACTTGAATAGTTACAAAACCAAAATAGAAAACTTGAAGCTCAAGTTGGAAATATGCGCAGCGTGTTGGAAAACGCGCGAAATACAATTCAGCTTTACAATCAAATTTTGAATCGTCACGGAGACAATTCGCAAGATGAGTGGACACAGCACATGGTTATTGAATTTGAGCGAATGTTAAATCCTGATTATTTTGCTAATGCTCCAGCTATACAAACTGATGATAGCAACTCTTAACTTCATGCGATTTCGTTCCTATAAAGACGCGCACAACAAGTCATTGGATGTGAGCGCAAAACAGCGACTTTGTCATCAACGTCGCTTGTTAGACCTAAACTTGTCCGTAGCGGTTTTGCGCCACGTCATCTCAACCGTTCGGGCGCTGCGCGCAGCGTTGTCGACTGTGATATACATTAATACATAATGAAGTACTCCACGGTAGCAGGACAAAAGCTCGCTTAGGTTGCAATATGACTACTATTACTCTTGTCGAGCGGGAGATGACTGAAGCCGAATTCTCACGCATGAATGCGGGTTTTGACGAACACTCGATGGAACACGGCAACCCAGTTCACCCTTCTCAAAGATATACGTTCGTTGCCATGGATGGAAAGCTCTTTGTTGGCTGTGCCAGCGGACTCACCACCGATAGTGGTCAATGGCTGATTTTAACGAATCTATTCATTGAGCAGCCTTATCGGGGGCAAGGAGTTGGCGCGACAGTTCTGGGGAAGCTTGAGGAAAAGGCGGCAGCACTTGGAGTTAGGAATATGTGGCGATGGACTGCTGCCTATGATGCTCCGGGGTTTTATAAGAGACGAGGCTATGTGATTCTCGCCGAACTGGAACACTGGTATCCCAGCGGACATAGCCAGGTCGGTTTACATAAAGCATTGGAACCTTATCCTACCGCGTTAACACCTTGTCCCGACACGAAATTCATCAACCAGAACTCCATCATGAAACCTGTCTGCTTTATAGAACGCGAGGTAACGGACGCGGAATTACACTTACAAGATGTGCGTTTCAGGGAGGCTTCTAAAGCACATGGCAATCCTCTCAAGCCCTCTCAAAGATGCAGCTTTGTCGCTTTAGAAGAAGGGAATTTCATTGGCTGCGCGTGTGGCTCAACTAACGGCTTCTCAGACAAACACTGGTTTTACTTAGAGGAGTTATTCCTTGAGAAAGCCTACCGCAGGCAAGGTCTCGGCGCGGAAATTCTCAAAAAGCTTGAGGAAAAAGCGGCAGCACTTGGCGTTGAGAGCATCTATACATGGACAGCTGGCTATGAAGCACCAGGATTTTATAAACGACTAGGCTATGAGGTGTTTTGTGAAACGAAAAATTGGTATCTGAGCGGACACAGCCGCGTCGGTTTGCGTAAAGCGTTACAGTCTTAAGCGAAAGTGAATCAACAGCGCCCGAACAAGGCGCTGCACCTAACCGCCTACAGCTTCGTTCACTCGTGCCTCGCTCTCTGCGCTTCCGGCGGCGGGTGAGCTGGGCGTTCGGCACTTTCTGGCGGTTTTGCACCTCGTCATTTCTGTTATTGGCTGATTGATTTAATCTGATTGGTTTGCCGATTGCCGGAGCAGACTATTATTAACAAAATTGAACAAAACTTTCACGACCGGCGTTAAAATCTTTTATGAAAAAAGTCATTTATATTTTATTATTTGTTTTATTAACGTTCAGCATTTCTCCGGCGCAGACCGTCGGCAATGTTTCATCCGAAATTGTCAAAATCGAAGCGCAGTCTGACAAAGGTTTTGCTTATCCGTATTATCTGTATGTGCCGAAGGCTATGCGCGAAGAAGCCAAAGACGGGAAGAAGACGCACACGATTCTCGTCATTCCGAACAATGCGGGCAAAACCAGCGATGATTTCAACATTCACGAAGAAGATGTAAAGCGAAAATTCAAGCGAAACGCTGAAATCGCCGACCGGCTTAAAGTCGCCCTTTTAATGCCTGTTTTTCCGCGCCCCCAGACCGATTGGAAGATTTACACGCACGCTCTCGACCGCGATGCAATGACAACCGACAAAAAAGAATTTGCGCGGTTTGATTTACAGCTCGTTGCAATGATTGACGATGCGCGGGCGAAGTTAGCCAAGGAAAAGCTGAAATTTGATAAGCGAGTTTTTATGATTGGATGGTCGGCTTCGGGAATGTTCGCCAATCGTTTTACATTTCTGCATCCGAAGCATATTAAAGCCGCCGTTGTCGGCTCGCCGGGCGGTTGGGCGATTGCGCCAGTCGCTTCTTTTAAGGAGAAAACCTTGCGCTATCCGATTGGGATAAACGACTTTAAATCAATTTCGGGCAAAAAGCTCGACTTAAAAAATTTGCGAAAAGTTCCACTGTTTATGTTCTTGGGCGACGAGGACAATAACGACTCGGTTATTTTCAGAGACAGTTACGAAAAAGAAGATGAAGATTTAATCTTCGCGCTTTTCGGCAAAACGCCGCTCGAGCGTTGGAACATTTCAAAAAAACTTTATCAGGATAATAAGCTGATTACTGAATTTAGACTTTACCTAAACGTCAAACACGCCATAACGAAAGAAATGTTCGACGATATTTTTGCATTTATCTCAAAATATATTTGAAGATGCCGCATAAAGATTGAGAACGTGCCGAACAAGTAATTGGACGTGAGGGCGAAACAGCGACTTTGTTATGGCGTTGCGTGGTTTCTTTCGGCTTGCGTGGATTCGGTTTCGCCCCACGTCAATTCGGTCGTTCGGCTTTTCGTGTAAAATTCGACAGTTTGCTTTTATGGAAGCTGAAAAATTTAAACCTACTCTTGTAACCACTAGCATCGGCATCACAGAATCGGAAGTTGTCGCTGAAGTTGACGGACGCGCGGTTTATTCGCGCCGTTTTTCCGTCGGAATGCAAACCTTCGGCGAAGCAGTTATCGAGCATTTTAGTCTTAACCTAAACTTGCTCATTGGCGAGCGAACTGCCGAAGCCATAACAATTGCTGTTGGCAGCGCGTTTCCCGAAGACGACAGACTTTCAATGGAAGTGCGTGGACGCGACGTTGAAACTGGAATTCCGCGAATCGTGACGGTGACGGAAGCCGAGATTAGCCGCGCCATTTCAAAAGAAGTTGAAGCCATTATGGGCGAAATAAAAATGGCAATTGAGCAGATTCCGGCAGAAGTGCAAGCAACATCGGCGGATTGCGGAGTTACGCTTCAAGGCGAAGGCGCGTTTTTGCGTGGGCTGGACAAGCGCGTAATGATAGAAACAAACTTGCCCGTTGTTGTGGCGGACATCCCGTACAGAAAATAAAGCCGAGCCGAACAAGTTATTGTGGGCGCGAGCGCGAAACAGCGGTTTTCATCAAAATTTCTTTTTATTTAATTTTCACGGCTTCAATTTTTCCACGTGCTTCGTAACCATCAGCAATAATAGTCGGAAGCGGTTCAAAAGTGAGAGCGAGTTTGTCGCTAGCGAGTGTTCCCGATACTTTGAGCGGCGGCTTCGGACCTTCAGAAAAACTTCCTGCGTCGAGGCGCGGTAAATTAATTTTGCCCGCTTTTATCGAGCCGGACGCAGTTTCCGTTAATTTCCGTGCCTTTTGCGTGCCTCTGCCCGAAAGATTAAAAATTATCGTCGCATAATCTCCAAATCCTAAAACGCTAATTGTGCCTTCAACGTTAAATTTATTTATCTCACCCGCAAACCCGCCTGAATATTCGAATTCTCCTGACGTGATTTTGTAGTTTTGCGCGGCGTTTATCCAGTTTGCGGAAGCTTCAATCGGCAAAGGCATTTCTTCTTCGACAGACACGAGCGAAACATTGTAGGGCGTGGTCAAGGCTTGCGTCACCATTGCATCTTTCGGCGGCGCGACGACATCAATCGCTATTTTGTCAGTCGTCTTTTTTATTGTTACCGAGTAACCGCCGGTATTTTTTGTCCCGGCGAAGGTGGCGACAACTGCTGATTTACTGAAATTAATTGCGGAGGCGGAGGGCAGATTTTCTACAAAGCTTTGCATTTGGGCGTAGGTTTCAGGCGAACGGGCGACGAAAATAAACGGGTTTTCAATTGAAGAGTGAGAGCCCTGGGCAAGCATTTTTATACCGCCGGTAGATTTATCAAGGGAATTATTGTTCATTGGTGTGTTTGTTTTGTTTGATGTTTCTGTCTTGGTTTTATTACCGTTTTTGGGCTTTTTAACTTGAGCCGAATTGTCGCAAGCCAGCGTAAAAATTATCAGAGACAACAATATAAATTTGGATGTTTTCATAAATATAAATTCCTTCTTGCCTGCGTTGGCAGACAATTTTGGAACGCTTGTTTTTGAAAAACTTGCAGCGAATAAACTAATATTTTCGCATTTTCTTTTCGATTGCCTGGATTTCGCGTTTTAATCGCTCTTCATCAAGTTTTTCGGTTATGCCGTCACGGTAGATTTCCTTGCCCGCAACCATCGTCATTTTCACGTCCCGCGCGTTTGATGCAAAAAGCAAAGCCGTATAAACGTCGTGAATCGGCATTTGCGCCATATTATTAAGTGAGATGACGATTAAATCGGCTTGTTTGCCAATTTCCAGTGTTCCGATTTCAGATTCTAAACCGAGTGCGGCAGCACCGCCGAGCGTTGCTGTTTTGATAATATCCCGGGCAGACAAAAATTTTTTTCTGTTAACGGAATTTCTGGCAAAAAGCGTGGCAAAACGCGCTTCTTCCAGAATGTCGCAGGTGTTGTTACTCGCCACCGAATCGCTTCCGAATCCGACGCGCACATTTTTGTCAAGAAATCTTTCGAGCGGAGCACTGCCGTGTCCGAATTTGGCGTTTGATTTTGGGCAGTGTGCAATGCTTGAACCGCTTGAGGCAATCGAATCGATGTCCTTTTCGGAAATTTTGACGCAATGAGCAAGCAGCGGTTTCGCCCGCAAAACACCGAGTTGGTCAAGATATTGAATCGAAGAAACGTGCGGGGCGTCCCATTCGAGATTTAATTTCTGATAAACGTCGGCGAAAAAACCTTTTCCGGTTTGGAAGAAATCTTCTTCCTGTTTCGATTCGGCGGCGTGAATTGTCAGTTTTATATTTTCGCTCAATGAGTAATCGGTGATTTTTTCAAAAAGCCGGCGGCTGACCGTGTAGGGTGCGTGCGGCGAAAGCCCCACTTTGACAAGTTCAGATTCCTTTTCCTTTAGCGCTAAAAATTTATCTTTTAGCTTGGCGAAATCCGTTTCCGCTTCAGAATCTTTTGGTGAAAATTCGGTTTCCTGAAACAGAATTCCGCGTAATCCCGTTAGTTTCAGCGCTTCAAAACCGGCTTTGCCAAAACGTCCGATGTCTGCGAAGCAGGTAATGCCTGCTCGAACGCCTTCGAGCGCGCCGCACATCGCGGATGTTTCAATATCCTTTTCAGTTAATTTTTCAGCTCGCGTGGCAGTTAGTTTTATCAGCCACGAATAAAAATCTTCTTCGACATCATCGAGAAAACCGCGCATTGCCGTTATCTCAAGATGCGAATGCGTGTTGACAAAGCCGGGCAGGATGACGGCTTCGCCAAAATTTTCAGATTTGTGAGCAGGGAATTTTTGGATAAGTTCCGTTATCGTTCCGACCGCGACAATTTTGTTTTCTTCGATGGCAATCGCGCCATTTGAAATTGGCTCGGCGGAGATTGGCAAAAGCCAGGCGGCGGAAAGGATTTGCATAACTTGCAATGTTTAGAAGAAGCAAACTTAAAAAACGAAAACCGTCCCAATTTTCTCGTCGTAGCGTTTCAGAATCGAAGACACATATGCTTTAGTCGAAGCAATATTAATTTTTTCAATAAATTCTTTTTCGGTCATTTTTGTCGTGTCCGTGTTTTTTGTCCATTCCTCGACACGGCTTGCGCCCGCATTATAAGCGGCAAGCGACATCGCTTTCTCGGCGGGAAGTCTGCGATATTTTTCGCGCATTGTTTCCAGATACCAGCAGCCGATTTGAATATTTCTTTCCGGGACGCGCAAAAATTCAACGACATTTTCCGAAGTTTCCCGTTCAAATTCGCGAAAGCCCGTTTCCTTTGCCCATTCACGCGCCACCGTCGGCGTGACCTGCATCAAACCGACTTCGTCGTCAGCACCGATCATCCACGCGCGGAAATATGTCTCCTCGTAAATGACGCTCCACACCAAATCCGCGTCAATGTGATAGACCGAAGCCTGCCGCGCGATTAAATCATCATAACGATGAATCCAGTAGCGATTAAAAAAATAAAGTCCAACGATGGAAAAAAGAACGCAAATTGTTAAGCCGGGCAATAAATAACGACGCATTTGTTAAGTTTTTTAAGACTGCGATAAGTAACCTAGCGGCGCGTCCGTTTGAGAGGCTTGAGCTTTGCCATCAACCTTTTCAGTGCTGACGTCATAATAATTTTTGTTCTCGGTAAACTTACCGGAGCGCACCATCTCGGCAAATAAATCAACATCGTAATCGGCTTCGCGTGACATCTCCTGGCGAATCTCAAGCAGTATTTCCAAAAATTTCGGACGACGATACATTTGTAAATAGTAAATCTTAAAGCTTTGATAAGCAATTTAGATTAGATACTGTGCACAAGAAATTCGGGCGTGATAATCACGGGCGCGAAAAATCCGGCGGCGGTATTGAAAAGACGTATTCGCGCTTGACGGCGCACATTTGCCAGATGCCCAAAGTTCCATGTGACGAGATAATCGATTTTGTGAAACGAAGCGAGCGCCACATGCAGTGCGTCGGCGATAAATTTGCGATGAAAAATTCCGCGTGAAATATAGCCTTCGGCTAAAATAGCAACTTCTTCGGACAATTCGAGATTCTCGAGCGGCGCGACCAGCTTTAAATAACCCGTCCGGTGCGGTTCGCTGATTTGTTCGAGTTCGCGCCTGACCAGAATCGAACTGTAAGCGCGATATTCGACGAGTTCGTGTTCCCACCAGCGAATCGTTAAATCACGTCGAAAAGGTTCGCCGTTGTCGAGGTAAGCTCCGATCACCGAAGTTTCTAAATATAAACTTAATTTCATTGCTGAAAGTTCAAGGTTCAAGGTTCAAAGCGAAAATGAAACAAGTTTTGAACCTTGAACTTACTTTTTCACCGGCACGAAAATAACTTTTGAGTTTTCAAAATCAAAAGTCAAAACGTAGTTTTTCAAAAAATTGCCGCCCAGAATTCCGGCTTGCACAAACCCGGATGCTTCATTAATTATATCCAAATTAAGCGCGATAGCCGTTACCCTTTCGCGGCTGTGTGTGCCAAAGGAAACGCGCGGTAGTATAAAAGAAGAAACATCCTCGGTGATACCCGCTGCCCCGATAACACGCATTTTTTCCGCCTTGACAAATTGGCTGATTTCCTTTTTATTGGCAATTTCGTCGGAAATAACGGAAACACTGGCGCCGGTGTCGACAATAAAATTGAGCGGTGATTCAACGCCTTCGAGCTCCACTTCGCCGCTTAAAAAACCACTCGAAGTCAGCCGAAGCGGAAGTGAAAGCGACTCAGTGCTGGTGTTTTGGGCAAAAACTTTTTTCTGCAGCGCGAAAGTCAAGTTCCCGTAATCAATCGTGGTCAAAAACTTTGAGATCAGCGCTAAACCGATATAACCGTCGATTTTTTCGTCTTTGTTATGAAAACTACGAATATAAACTGGAACGTTTCGCACTTTTATGTCGCCAATCGACACCGAGCGCAAAAAACCGTAAATGATTTCAAACTTCCCGTTGCCGCCGAGAGCTCTTGCCAAACCGCCGCGCGAAATTGATTTAATATTGAAGCGGTCGGCGGTTTCCTTTGAAATTACCGAAATACCTGAACCCGTGTCTAAAACAAAATTGAGCGGCTCATCCTTATCGTTAACTTTAAGTTGAATAATCGGACGGTTATTGCGCAGCTTAAATGAAACAACCGTTTGTCTGGTTTCATTCAAATCATAAAGCGACGGTTTGTTTCCGAGAAAGCGCAAAAAATTGATCAAACCTTTGATGCGGTCGCGGCGTTCGGAATCAGTTTCCGGCGATACCTGCAAAAATCTGTCGTAGGCTGCGGCGGCTTCCGTGTATTTTTCAGCCCGCGTCGCAATCTGCGCCAGTGTAAACAAAAATTCAGGATTATTGTATTCAAAATAGACGGCAGCGCGCAGATTTTCAAGACCGGTAAAAATACGGTTTTCATAAAAATCGAGCGTCCCGAGTCCAGCCCACGCTAATGCTTCTTTTTTATTAAGCTGCAAAGCATTAAGGAACGAAAGTTTAGCTTCTTTAAAGTTTCCGGCATTCAAAAAAGTCGCTCCCAAAACGGCAAACGCAAAAGCATTTTTAGAATCGGCTTTCGCTACTTCAAACGACAAATTATAAGCTTCAAGTAATCTTCTCTGTTTTTGCAGAATGTAGGCGAGATTGAGCTTGGCTTTCGATTCCTGCGGATAAGCTTCAATGACGCGGCGTAAAACTTTCTCCGCTTCGTCCGTTTCGCCTCTTCGAGACAACTTTTCCGCTTGCTTGATCAACTGTTTGGCATTTTGAGCATCGACTTGTCGGACGCTATCTTCGGCGCGAACAGAGGCGGAAACGCCGATAATAAAAGAACAAATTAAAAATAAATTGACGATTCTTTGTTTTCGGAAAGAAATATGAACAACATCTGTTGAAAAATTTTTACAATTCATAATTTATTCCTCTCCTCCCGGACAAAATTTATTTGAGAATTTCGCCGGTTTTTAATGACCATAAAACTAAATCCAGCTCATCGAAATCAATCTCCGTCAAATTAGCCAAATCCTTCAATTTTTCTTCAATCATTAGATACTTTGCTCTCGTATTTGGTGGCTTTGGGTCATCAATAATTTCAAGTTCCGCTAAACTACGCAAAATGTGTTTATCAAGAATCGCGTAGCCTTTCAAACCGATGTTGCGCAAAAAATGACTCGCTTCCTTGTAACCCAAACCCTTGATGCGCTTTTCCTTGACCAGCCAATCACGCCTCTCCAAATGATTGTCAAAACTTTCCAGCTTCCGGCGAAGCTGCAAACCGCAATGCTCCTGCAAAAAATCTCTGGAAGCGACAATGTAGCCTGAACGAGCGTTCGGATAGCGATGTTTTCCGCGCAGTGCGTGGGCGAGTTCCGCTTGATTTCCGTTTAATAATAAATGCCTGACCGCTTCGATGGAACGGAGACCCATTCGCGCCGAACATCCGCCAGTAAAGAAACAAAAAACCATTTCTTCCCACAAACGCTCATCATTTTCGGCTTGCCATACGGCTTCAAACTCGGAGAGTTTTGTGCGAACCTCGTCACGTCTTTCAGAGTATGCCGTTTTTATTTTTTCAATAGATAAAGGTCGGTTTTCTTTTTTCACAAAGCGATTGATTTATGCCCAATTTTATGGCTTTTGAGGGAAGAATGTCAATGTTTTTTGGTAAAAGAACGTCTTAGAATCTAATTTCCAAACAGGCTCTGGGAGAATTGTTCAATTTTTAATAAAAAACCTTTCCTTTCATAATTCTTTGATGTATAAGCAAATAGTGTTGACTGTATAAGTAAATCTAAATCTGTGCATCTAAGTTACAAAAAAGTCCATCTAAATTGTCGTCTGCAAAAGGCAGACTGTTAAAAAGATTTTTATGTTTGGAAAAGGAAAACGTTTTTGTGTTATTATTCGGATAGCTTTCCTGAGCGAGATTTTTAGGAAACCTGCCGCAGCACAAAAATAAAAGTAAATATGAACAATTTTGCCAAGAACAAAGCCTTGTGGTTAATTGCCGTCTCTCTTTTATGGATTGGTTCAACAACCTCTGTCTTCGGACAACCGGCTTATACCAGACCGACTAATCCGAATCCGACGCCGAAACCTTTAGCTCAACAGTCTACGACACCCCAAACTTCTTCAACCCCGCTGGTTCAAAAGACAGGAAGTTCCGTGCCGGTTGCTGTGATGCCGGTCGCCCGGAGAACATCTATTCCGGCGCTTGCGAATATTGACATTCCCGGTTATACA
>JALZOH010000376.1 GCA_030857305.1 Acidobacteriota bacterium | reverse complement strand
GGTATATTTTGGATGTTGCTTTAAACACTTTGAGGTCAACCCGATTCGGCATCGCCGACCCTACTTTCGCTTTCGGGGTAGATGGCGACAATCCGGTTCGCGGCAATTTTGACGGCGACAACCGACATGATATTGCTGTTTACCGAGATAGCAATCAAACCTTCTATTGGATAAATAGTTCTAATGGTACTATCGGGGGACAAAAGGCACCCGCTCAGGTTACTGATATTCCGTTAGGTAGTATTGATAGTTACTAAATGCTTCTGCCCGGAAATTTTTTGAAAAGATTTTTGGGTCACCATATAGCAACAAAATCAACAGTGTAAAGCTGTAAAAATTTCCGATAATGAATAATTCATTATCGGAAATTTTTTTGACGACATTATTTAACCGAAATATTAAGTAGTCGGACAAAAAGATATTCAAGTTAATCCGGCGAATTTGTCCGTAGACATCTGCGAACTGTGAGTTTTTTTGTTAAAGAAAACCGAGAACAATAGCGACCGGTTTTCGGTCGTATAATTTCCCGGTCGCTACCGCTCTCGGTTCTGACACGATTAACTAATTCGCTTTTGAAAATTGGTAAGAGATATGAATATTCAAAACTCCGTGGGTAATTTCATGACGTACCACAGTTGGGTTCATTTTGAGAGAACCGCCGGAATTCTGCATTGGAACAACGAAGGAAAGTTTATTCGTTTGCAGAATCTCAATCGGGTTTATCTTTTTATCGATTGAGTTTTGGACGATTTTTGAAAGCAAACGGCTTCCGACCCCGCCCGTTCCGTTTAGTTGCACATTGAGAACCCGAACTCTACCTAAAAGTTTTTGGTTTTGGGCATCATATTCAATTTCGATGTTCGTTTCCGCTAAGCCTGCAAAGTCCAGACAACCGATCAGCGGCGGATTATAAGAACCTGAAAACGCAATCGGCGCATAAATTTTTCCATCCCGGAAACGGATAGCCGTTTTAACGCCGCTGCTCTCACGCAAAAGGCGAATTGTTTGGTTACAGATTTTAGGCTCCGAATTTAAAACTTCTGATTTAACATTCAAAGCCCCAGCCTGATTTAAGGAATTAAAAGTTGTGAAGGCTATGTTGGGATTTGAAGTCTGAAAATTGGAATCCTTTTGCGCCAGTGGAAATTCCGGAGCGTTGAAGTTTTTGAAAATCGCATCAAGCAAGGTTTCAAAAAATTGTTCGTTCAAACTGACGGTAACTTCAGCCGTCTGTGCGTTTGCCAGCGAGACAAAAAACAAAACGGAAAAGACTAAACTCAAAAATTTCTTCATTAATACCTCATCTTTTTAAGACTTTTAATCTTGTTGAACAAACTGCTTTGGTAAGATAAAAAAAATTCGCGCGAAGTTGCACGTTGTCTCCGGAACATCTTGTTTTGTAAACCAAGACGGTCTTTTATCAATTCAAAGACCGCTTCGGACAACATCGTGTAGGCGTAAGAGCCCGACACAAATTCCTTTCTCGTCAACAACCGGTAAGACGGAGATTTGCATCGGGCGATTTTCCATTAATTTCAGAGCATCAAAGGCAAGCATATCCGGCGCGGAAGTCGTCGGATTTTTTGTCATCATTTGCTCGGCAGTCAATTGTTTAAAATTCTGCGGCTGAGTTTTCTCGATTGTTCGCCGAAGATCGCCATCAGTAATTATCCCGATCAGACGCATATTTTCGTCAACTACATTCACCGCTCCGAGCGAGTGTTTGGAGATTGATTTAACCACTTCAAGCCAGTTGGCGTTCGCAAAAATATTAGGACTCTTATGCATTAAATCACAAACCTTCAATGTGAGTCGTTTGCCGAGCCGACCGGCTGGATGATTTGCGGCAAAATCCTCTGCCGTATGTCCTTTTGACTGCATCAGAGCCATTGCCAGAGCATCACCGATTGCCAGCGCGACCGTTGTCGAAGTCGTCGGCGCAAGATTCAACGGACAGGCTTCCTGGTCAACTGACGCATCCAAAACGACATTTGATTGCCTTGCAAGAGTAGAATCAGTGTTACCGACAATCGAAATAATACAAATCTTTCTTGCTTTTAAGGTGGGCAAAAGCAGTAGGATTTCGTCTGTTTCACCTGAATTACTCAAAGCTATCAAAACATCACCCGCAGTAATTACGCCGAGACTGCCGTGCAAAGCGTCCGACGGATGAACGTAAATTGCAACCGTTCCGGTACTGGTTAGTGTTTGGGCGATTTTTTGCGCAATGATTCCGGATTTGCCGACGCCTATCACAATAACTTTGCTTTTGCACTTTTCTAAAATTTCGATGGTTCGCCGCACAACCTTCTTTTCCAGACGCATCGCCGCTTGCTCAATTGCTGAGGCTTCGAGTTTTAGTAATTCGACGACTTTTTCAAAACTATTTATCACAATTAAATATACCTTGAGAATTAAACACAAAAATCCTACAAAAGAAAAATAAGTTCAAAATGAATTTACTTGAAGCTTCGCGGCTCTTTCGCGTCGGTTAAGATTACAAAATCGCCTAAATTTTCGTGCTTTGATTTATCAAAGTTTCTAAAATCATCTTCGTAACGCATTGTAACAACCAGAACTTTGGCATGTGGCTGGTATTTTATAAGTTGTTCGGCTGTTCCAAGACGATTCTCCGTATGAAAGCTTCCGTTGAGATGAATGACTAAAGCATTTTTTTGTTTTTTTAGATGCTCGGCAATCGAAAAAGCCATCGTCGCATCCCAGAGCGTTTGCGAGTCAAGAATTTTTAATAAACCGTGGTTACCTCCGGCATCTCCACCCATTAAACGATTAAATTTTTCTTTATATTCTTTTGACGCTTCGCCAAAAGGGAGCGGGGCAAACCAATTAGCGGCGGCGGGTGAAAGCTGTTTAAGCGAGTCGCGACCATTCCTTGAAACCATATTTACGTAACGGCGCGGAGCGTTTGCCGCAATCACCGAAAGCATATTTTGTTTGGCGAATTCCAGTAAGGGACGATAATCAGTTTTGTAGTTATTCCAAGGACGGCTGTCATCAAGAAATTTTTTCTCAGTAATTGAGTTTTGTAAATACTCATCGATAATAATCTGAACGTCGCGTTCAAACATTTCTAATGAAAGCGCAATTTTTCTCTGCTTTCCAAATTTTTCAAATACAGACTGCAAAAATTCAAACTGGAGCGAGTGAGCAATTTTGTCGTCGTGATTTTCTCCTAAAAACACGACATCCGTCTTTCGGGCTGCGCTTACAATTTCATTAAAGCTTGAAACTCTTCCCTGTGAATTAAACACTTGAAAGCTGTTTTGATTAACCTGTGCAAAATTTGTA
>JALZOH010000375.1 GCA_030857305.1 Acidobacteriota bacterium | reverse complement strand
CTCTTTCGGAAGACGCGGGCGGTAGCTTGGTCGCGGCGGTTTGATGTTTGCCAAACCGGGCGTTTCAACAATCGTTCCGGGATGCTTTGCCCCGCCCGTCAGGTGATGACAGCGGTAAAGATTCTCTTCCGTATGGACGTTTGCTTTGCCGATTCCCGCGCTCTGAGCGGGCATCAGGTCGCCGCTGGAAACCGAAGGCACACCTCCATATGTTTCGACGACCGAAATCCCGTCTGCGGGCGCGCTGGCGAAATCGCTTGTAAATTTATTCGCATTGGCGACTGCCGTTTTAGTAAACTCGGTTTGACTTTGCTCTATCATTGGTTTTTTTAATTTTGGAAATCGCTGCTCGCCGCGATTTTTCGGTTTGATTTCTAGTGAATCAAATTTTGAAGTTTTTGCCTTTATTAGTCGAAAATGCTCACGTAAGACAAACATTCTTCAAGACTTTGACAATCCGCTTCCAAAATATTCTTTCTTTGCTTGATTGATTTCTCGCCCGGTGTCCTTTCGCTTTTTACGATATAAACAATGCAGGTTTGAAAGTTTGTTCCGTATTTATAGAAAGCTTTTTTCGGAAGTGTGATAACAGCTCTTAAATCATATTCGGCGGCGATTTCGCTCAAAAATCTCCGACCTTTATCGCTTTTCGTGAGAGCGTCCGCTCCGAGCAGCGCGACGAGCCTGCCGCCTTCTTTTAGCCTGACAAGCGCGGATTTAACGTGACGGAAGCCGAAATTTGAGTCCGTTTTTTTTGTTCGTCCGCCGTTTGCGCTAAACGGCGGATTCATCAGCACTCCTTCGGGCGCGATTTCATCGGGCAGCAGGTCGTCCAAAAATTCCGCGTTTATTCCCGTCGGTTTGTAATCTTGTAGTTCGAGCAAAGCGCGCCGCATCTCTGATAATTCGTTGACGTGAATCGTGCAACCAGCAACTTTCATCCATACCGCTAATGAGCCAGTTCCGGCGGACGGTTCCAAAACCAGTTCCCTTTCAATTGGATTTAAGATTTTCGCCAAAAGATATGCGACCGGCGGCGGCGTGCTGAATTGCTGTAACCTGACCTGCTCACTTGTGCGCCAACTTTGCGGCGGGATTTGCCGCTCAATTGCCTCTAATTCAGCTAATATTTCCAAATTTGATTGGTTGTTTTCTTCAAACCCCTGCAAGTACCTTTTTGAAATGTAATTATTGATTGCGACTTCCATGATTTCGTGGGCTAAATGTCCTTCATTATTATTTCCAATGATTTTAATTCCCTGCCCGTTACAGATTTCGAGCAGTAAAAAGTTTGTTAATTTATCTTCATTTGCAAGTATGTTTTCAACACCTTTAACTGCATTCATTAATTTTTCTTTTTCTAACATCAAATTTTTATTTGCCGCTTTTTTCTAATCCTTGCTTTATTTACATTTGATGTAAAAGATATTCTGATGATGTTCAGGTGATATACAGATTAAATAATGGAAATGAACTTATATAATTACTAGTATTAATACTAGTAATTATATAATTACTATTACGAAAACAAATTATCGCAATTATAAAAGTCAAAGTAATGCTTGAACAATATCTAAAATTATTTTATAAATAACGGGTGGGGAATTATGATCTATGAATAACACATTGCCAAAAGTAATAATGATCGGGGTATTCAAAGGCGGAGTAGGGAAGACGACGACGACGATTAATCTCGGACACGCTCTGGCATTACAAAAAAAAAATGTTCTGATCGTGGACTTAGACCCGCAAGGGAATGCCACGCGCGGGTTAGGGTATGAAGTAACAGATGTAACGCCGACCGTCTATACGGTCATGAAGGGTATTAGCCGCGCCAAAGAAAGCATCGGTCAAATTCGAGAAAATCTTTATCTTCTGCCCTCGAACCGCACGACTGCGCTGCTCGAAACCGAACTGGCGAGCGAAGTCGGGCGCGAGAAAATTTTAGCGCGGGCGATGAAAGAACTCGAAGAATTTGATTATATTCTGCTTGACTGCGGACCGGGTTCGACAATTGTCAACATTAACGGGCTAGTTTATGCCAGCGACGTTTTAATGCCGATTGAGATAGGAGTTGATTCGGTCGAGGGCGTTGACGATTTTATCAAGGCAAAAGAAGCGATTTGTCAAAAATTAGAAATCAATACGCGGCTGATGGGCGCGGTAATGACCAAAGTTGACCGGCGACTAACGCTGACCGACACAATTTTATCGCATTGTCAGGCATCTTTCTCGAACAAGTTTTTTGCTCAAATCAGAACAGATACGAATTTGGGACACGCTCGCGGACACAAGCAAACTATATTTGAGTACGACAACCGCAGTCGGGCGGCGGAAGATTACGCGAAAATGGCGCTCGCGGTAATTAAATGGTTTAAAAAGGAGAAAAAAGCGTATGCCGGCTAAAAAGGGAACTAATAAAAAAGGCGGGTTTTCGCTCGTTCCGATCACGTTATCTGAGCCGGTCAAAACGACCGATGGTTTTACAAATCTGATTGATGATCCGATAGAAAAGGGGGAAATGGTAAAAAGCGGAAACGGCGGCGTAAATGCCGCGGCTGTTAAAATTGAAAAAGCAAAACGCGAGGGTTCAACCATTGAAGAAAAACAATCAAAACAGTTAAAACAAGTCGTTGCAACTGACGACCGAAGCGAACATTTTCAAAACGAAAACACCCGCCCGAAAGAACCAATCGAAAATTCCGCTGAAACCGCGAGATTAACTGAAACCGATCTTCTGCGGATTCTTGACGCGGATAATCTCGACGAAATATATGAGCTAACTGATGTTTTGCGGGCAAGTTCGCTCAAACTTTATGCCGCCTTGGTGCAGCTTGCCGATTCGCGCGGGCGGGTTCGGGTGAAAAACCACGAATTGATGTCTAAAGCAGGAATTAAAGGCATCGCCACTCTCTACAAACAGGAACGATGGCTGATGGATTTGAAACTGCTTGAGAAAAAGGCAAAACCTGGTCCGCACGACGGCAGCAGCTACGTTGTTTTCAAACTCCAAAGTCTGCCGCTTCCGGTTGAAATTTATGACAAATTTGCCGATTACTTGTCCGATTTGAAACGGCTGAATTAATCATCTTCCCAAACTTTTCGCACCGTTTCGCGGCAGTTTTTATTGAGCGAGAAAAACCAATCGGTAACTTCTATCCCACATATTTTTTCATTTTTGGCGAGGGCATCGTCAATGCCTTTCTCGCTCTGCATCCAAACCAGTATTTTCGTTTCCGCGTTAAATCCGTTATCGCGGTTATCGTATAAACGGAGTTTGAGTAGTCTGGCAAGCTGCCGCGCGACTGCTGGTT
>JALZOH010000374.1 GCA_030857305.1 Acidobacteriota bacterium | reverse complement strand
TGCCGCAAAAATAGAAAAACCACAATTCTACAATTATATCAGTGCGCGGCGGCTGGAGCGACATTATTGATAACTTCGGTCGCTGCGTGGTGCGCGTCGGGCAAAAAGTAAAAAAGAATGGCGAGAACGGCGTAAACCGATAAAAGCTGGACGCCTTCGACCCAGTTGCTTTCGCCGTCGGAGCTGATTTGTTCGGCGATTAAAACCGAAGCGATGACCGCGACGACTTCCGGGATGGTGAACTCCAAATTCATTGGTCTGCCGAATAGATAGGACGCGAAAATCAGCACCGGCGCGACAAACAGCGCGATTTGCAAGGAAGACCCCAAAGCGATTGAAAGGCTTAAATCCATTTTGTTCCGCATCGCCATCAAAATCGCCGATGAATGCTCGGCGGCGTTACCGATAATCGCCACGACAATGACGCCGACAAACACTTCGGTTAATCCCAAACTTCCGCGTGCCTGCTCGATTGCCCCGACCAGAAATTCCGAAATCAGCGCGACGAAACCGGTAGCAACAAGCAAAACTGTGATTGATTTGCCGCGCGTCCAGGCGTGTTCGTGCTGCGGCGTGCTTTTGTCGTCGCGTTCGAGTTCGTGACCGACTTCTTGAGCCGAACCTTGCATCGATTCGCCGAGAAACAAATTTTTATGCGTAACGAGCGAAAACAAAAGCGTAAAACCGTAAGTTACAATCAGCACGACGGCAATGGCGAGCGACAGATTCTGTTCTTTGGCGGGCGTCCAGCCACCTTCGGCGACCGGGACTTGCGCCGCGACCAGGTGAAAAATGGTCGGAATAAGCAACGCGATGGCGGCTAAAGTCAAAGCCGTCGCTGACATACTGGCAGCCGTGCGGTTAAATTTTTGTTCTTTGAATTTCACTCCGCCCGACAAAAGCGAAAGTCCCAGCACGAGCAGCAAATTGCCGATAATCGAGCCGGTGATTGACGCTTTAACCACACCTTCCAAGCCTTTCGACAAAGCGAAAAGCGCGATGATCAGCTCGGCGGCGTTGCCAAAAGTGGCGTTCAGAAGCCCGCCGATGCCTTCGCCCAAACGCTCGGCTAAATGCTCGGTAGCTTTTCCCATCCATCCGGCGAGCGGTATTATCGCCAGACAAGAAACGACAAAAAGCCACGTCGGGTTGTAAAGACCGGGAATAAAACGCAAAGCGATGGCAATGGGAACAAAGATCAAAAGCCAATCAAGCGACGGTTTGAGCCAAGAGCGGCGTTCAGCCTTTGTTTCAACGGTTGCTTGGACGGAATCGGATTGTGAGTTATCTAGCGACGGTTTTGACATGATAAGTTTTTACCATAAAATCAAGCTAAGTTCCATCTTCACTAACAATTCATTTAACTGCATTTTCTTTATTATTTATTTCTCATAAACGACAGCGGCTGTAAATCTTCCGCATCGCCGTTTTCATCCGTATAGCGAATCGGCACAATCAACGGTTCTGTTTTTGTATCGCTCGCCTTCTGCAAATCCGAAAAAGCAACATCCGCCCTTTTAAGACCTAAAACTTTATCGATTTTAATTTTCTCCGCCTGTTTTAACTGTTTGAACGAGCCAAATTTCTGGAGCAATATTCTTCGTTCATTTTCACTCAGCGACGGCAAAACATTAGCCAGTTCATAAAAATGTGTTGAATCTCGCCGAAGTCGATGCACGCTGTTGGAAAGATTGTGGGCTTCGTCACGAATTCGGGCGAGAATTTGAAAAGCGTCAGAATCCGAATTCATTTTTACCACTTCCCCGTTTTCCTTTATAAAATGTGAAACTTCATTGTGTTTGCCTGGCGGTTTAACGACCGCAATCAATGTAAAATTTCGAGACTTCCACTGATCTAAGGCTTTAAAAGCAGCTGATAATTGAGGTTTACCACCGTCAATTAAAACTAAATCGGGCAAATTTTTATTCGACTTAATGCCCTTTTTAATTCCCTGTTCCAAAGCGGCAAGTTCACTTTTTTCATCCGAAAGCCAAAACTCATACTCATTTGCCAAAAACTTACCACTTTCCCAAACCGCTTTTGCCGCGACAAAATTTGTTCCTGCAATGTGTGCGACATCAAACGCCACAATTCGATTAATTTTACCGCTCAAATCAAACATATTTTTTAATTCTGTCCGAATTTCCGATAAGTCAGGCACAGGTTTGATTTTTTTTAAGTCGTATTCAAATTTTGTCCGGTTGAAAGCCGATGCGGTCGTTTTTTTAGTTACATCTTCTGCAACAACATTTATTTGTATTTGGCGATTTGCTCGCTGGCTGAGAACTTTGGACAAAAATTTTCGGTCAGCAAAATCAGTCGTAACCCGAATTTCCTTTGGCGCGTAAAATTCATAAATTTGCCACAGGATTTGCGACAAAAATTCTTGCACGGAAAAATCACTTATTTTTTCAAAAACAAAAACACGACGACTGAGAATTCTTCTGCCGCGCTGCGAGATTAGAAAAAGAAAAATCTGTCCGCTCTTTTCCTTGATTTCAAAACTGTCATTCGTGTCGTCAAGCCGCACATGCATATCTTTTGATCTCCAAACTCCTTGGGCGCTGTGGAGAAAATCGCGCCAACGGGTTGCCGTTTCAAAATCTAACCCTTCCGCTGCCGACTCGATGTTGTGCAGAATTAATCTTTCAAAATTCTCTTCGTCGTTTGCCAGAAATAATTTCAATAGTTTTACTCTTTGATCGTATGCCGTTTTATTGCAAAGACTTTCGACGCATGGCGCAACACATTTTTTTTCGTAAAATTGTGTGCACGGCACCGGAAAATCTCCGTTAATTTCAAGCGAGCAACCTCGAAGTCGAAACGTCTTTATCAAAAAATCAAGCAGAAATCTCGATTTTGTTTCAGGCAAAAATGCGCCGAAATATTCGGCATTGTCGCTCTGGATTTTTCTTGTAATGAGCAGACGCGGATATTCTTCGCGGGTTATTTTGAAAAAGGGAAATAATTTTTGTTCACCGAGATTCAAATTGTAAAGCGGTTTTTTTTGGCGAACTATTTGCGCGTAAATTTTTATTAAATCTTTTTCACGCCGGTTTATAATTTCACTGCGGTGAACTTCTCCGGCGAGCGATTTTTTTTCCGATAAAATGCGGGAAGCTTCATCCTTTATGTTTTCCGCCGCGCCGACAAAGACAGTTTTGCCGCCTTTGTTCAAAAAACAAAAAATACCTTTTTCTTCGGGCAAATTTTTTATTACGGAAGGCGAAAATTGATTCATCTCTTAATCGACTGGTTCAAAGCTTTCGACGAGCGCGTGAATCGTTTCGAGCGAATCGGCATCTTTTATCGCTTTGTCGTCACGCCAGCGCAAAATACGCGAAAAC
>JALZOH010000373.1 GCA_030857305.1 Acidobacteriota bacterium | reverse complement strand
GTATTTCTTATTACGTCAAAAATGTTCAGCCCAACCGTTGGCTAGCGTTGCGGGCAATAAACTCAGACGGTTCGACCGACAATGCTCTACCTGCCGATTCAAACATCACCGTTACGGTTGAAAAGGGAACGCCGTCCGCCGAAGGACCTTTGACGACTTTGAAGGCGCAAAGTTTTTCTTTCAAAACTTTCGGCGCGATGAGGTTTGTCAAAAGCTTCTGCGATTACGATGAAAATAAAAAACTGTGTTCGCCGGAAGGAAGCTGGCAGATGCAGTTTTCCAATCCGATTGACCTCAAAATTTTTGACAAATCGCTCGTCAAAGTCGAGCCGAATGTTGAAAATTTAGATGTTGTTCCGAGCGGCAACACAATTGTCATTCAGGGCTATAAAAAGGGACGCACGGCTTATAAAGTTACGGTCGACGGCGCGCTTCGAGATGTTTTCGGACAAACTTTGGGGCAAACCGCCGCCGCCACTTTCAACGTCGGTCCGAGCGAGCCGAGACTCTACGCGCAAGGCGGGAATATGGTTGTTCTTGACCCGCTCGCGAAACCCGCGTTTTCCGTTTATTCGACAAATTATAATTCGTTTCTGGCGAAAATTTACGCCGCCGAACCAAAGGATTGGGCGCAGTTTCAGGCGTACGTGCGCCGCCTCAATTACGACGACAAAACGCAGCGCCCGACCATTCCGGGCAGATTAGTTGCCGACAAAAGAGTTTCGGTCAATAACCAACCGGACGAGATGGTTGAAACGCGCATTGATTTAAGCGAATTTTTAGACGCGGGTTTCGGGCATTTAATCGTGGACATCGAGCCGCCCGTGCGGATTAATCAATATGACCGGACGCGCATTTTTTCGTGGGTTCAGGCGACGCAAATCGGTCTTGACGCTTTTGTCGATAATCAGGAATTAGTCGGCTTTGCGACGGAATTAAAAACGGGAAAACCGGTTGCAGGCGTCGAAATTTCGATTTATCCGAACGGAAAGATAGTGAGCAGTCAGCGGTCAACAGTCAACACTCAGGAGAAAAGCGAAGAAAATTCCGACGCGGCTAAACAATCCTGGACGGATTGGGCGTGGAGTTTTGTCGCGCCGTCTGAAACGGAGAAAGATACCATTTTAAGAGATGAAAATGGCGAAGCTTCGCGAACTGAAACTATTGAAGCGGCGCAGACAAACCAAACGAGCGCGAACGGAATTTTGCGTCTGCCTTTGCCTGACACGCAAGCCAAACAACAGAATGTTTTGATTGCCCGAAAGGGAAAAGATGTCGCTTTTCTGCCGGAAAATACTGATTATTACTGGCAGGAAGCTGGAAATTGGTTTAAGAAATCGCCAGCCGATTCTCTGCGCTGGTTTGTTTTTGACGACCGCAAAATGTATCGCCCGAAAGAAGAAGTTTCCGTCAAAGGTTACATTCGCGTTTATGAAGGCGGCAAACTCGGCGACATCGCGCAATTGGGCGATAAAGCAAGCGGTTTAAACTTTTCGGTAAAGGATTCGCGCGAGAATGAAATTGCCAAAGGCACGGCGAACTTCAATGCTTTCGGCGCGTTCGATTTCAAATTCAAATTGCCCGATAATGCTAATCTCGGCTACACACGCATTGATTTGTCAACCGCAAGTTCATTGCAGGGAAGCACATACAATCATGCCTTTCAAATTCAGGAATTTCGCCGTCCAGAATTTGAAGTGACGGCAAAAAATGAAACCGAAGCTCCATATTTCATCAAACAAAGCGCGAATGTTTCGGTTGAAGCAAAATATTTCGCGGGCGGCGGTCTGGCAAATGCCGAAACGAATTGGACTGTAACTTCTACGCCGACGAATTATACGCCGCCGAATCGTGGAGATTTTACTTTCGGAACGTGGTATCCGTGGTGGCGACATCACGACGGAAATTATAATTTGACGACGACGCAAACTTTCAAAGGCGTCACCGACGCGAGCGGCAGACATCTTTTGAAAATTGATTTTGAAGCGGCAAATCCGCCGCGTCCATACAACGTTGCGGCGTCGGCGTCGGTTCAGGATGTCAATCGTCAAACGTGGTCGAGCACGACGAATCTGCTTGTGCATCCGTCGGAACTTTATGTCGGCATTAAAACTCCGCGCACGTTTGTCAATAAAGGCGAAAAAATCATTGTCGAATCAATTGTGACCGATATTGACGGCAAATTGATTGCTAATCGTGATGTGAAAATTACGGCGCGGCTCAAAGATTGGAAGTTCGACAAAGGCGAATGGAAAGAAGAAACGGTTGATGAACAAACCTGCGCGATAAAATCAATCGACGGCGTTTCCAAATGCGAATTCACTGCAAAAGCGGGCGGACGCTACACGATAACGGCAACTGTTTTCGATGATCGAGAACGTCCGAATGAAAGCGAATTGACAATTTGGGTTCCGGGCGGAAAAACTCCGCCGAAGCGAAACGTCGAACAGGAAGAAGCAAACCTGATTCCAGACAAAAAAGATTACGCGCCCGGCGACGTGGCGGAAATTCTCGTGCAATCACCGTTTGTTCCGGCGGAAGGCGTTCTGACTTTGCGGCGCGACGGCATTGTCAAAACCGAACGCTTTTCGATGAAAGAATCTTCGACAATTCTAAAAATTCCTCTCGAAGAAAAATATCTGCCGAACATTTACGCGCAAGTTGATTTAGTGGGCGCGTCCGAAAGAACAAACGACGCGGGTGAGATTGATGCAAAACTAGCAAAGCGTCCGGCGTTTGCCAGCGGTTCGATAAACTTGCCAATCTCGACGGCTTCCCGCAAATTAACCGTTTCCGCCGAACCGCAGTCAAAAACTCTCGAACCGGCAGGAGAAACAAAAATCAATGTCGAAGTAAAAGATTTTTCGGGTAAGCCTGTTGCGGGCAGTGAAGTCGCAGTGATTGTAGTGGACGAAAGCATTTTGGCTTTAACAGGTTATCGTGTCGGCAATCCGCTTGATATTTTCTACACGCAGCGCGGCGATGGCGTAAGCGATTATCATTCGCGCAAAGATGTGATTTTGGGAAATCCTGATGATTCAATAAAACAGAGACAAATTGAAGCATTGCCGGTCAACGAAAGAGAATTTACTTCAGCGTTAAAATCCGCGCCAGGTGTGAGGGCTGAAAGAAGCGCGGGCAGTTTTCAAGCTGACGGCGTATCAGCCTCCGAGAACAATATGATAATTGACGGTCAGGAGGTTACAAACTTCAGAACCGGTCAGTCGAATCCAGACGGAACTCCGATTAAACAGCGAATAAACTTTGACGCGCTCGCCGTTTTTGCGCCGAATGTCAAAACCAATGCGAGCGGAAAAGCGACAGTGCCGATAAAATTACCTGACAATCTGACTCGTTA
>JALZOH010000372.1 GCA_030857305.1 Acidobacteriota bacterium | reverse complement strand
GGCGTTGCCAATCATACGCGCAACGTTCCCGACAATATTCTAAAACGGGTTGCGCAAAACGGCGGCGTGATAATGATAAATTTTTATCCGGCATTTTTGGACGAAAAATATAACCGGGACGATAACGAACGCGCCGCCCGTCTAAAACCGCAGATTGAAGCGCTCCGCGAACAATACAAAAACGACCCGCAAGCGTTTAACGAAGCCGAGCGCAAACTCGTCGCCGCCAACCCGATTCCCATCCCGAGCTACACGCGGATTGTTGACCACATCGACCACATCAAAACAATTGCGGGAATCGACAACGTCGGCATCGGCTCGGATTATGACGGCGTTCCGCTGCTCCCCTCCGGAATGAACGGAATGGAAGATTTGCCGCTCGTCACCTACGAAATGCTGCGGCGTGGTTATTCGGAACAAGATATTCGTAAAGTGTTAGGTGAAAATTTTCTCCGCGCGTTTTCAAAAGCCGAGCGGGTTGCGAAAATCGATTCACGCAAAATAAGCGGTGAAGGAAGTTTGAAAAAAATTAAGTAATTGTCGGCACCGGTCTCGTTTCTATTTTTCATGAAAAGCAAGCCAAAGCTAAGAAAATACACTTTTCCCAAATCTTTTTTCTTTGTTCCAATATTCTTTGCGCATAACACTCTGAATCCTTGATACAATAGAATGAAGTATTGGGTTGTAATATCTAAAAAATGAGCATCCGTATGAAAAAGTTATTTTTAATAGTCGCTATCACAATTGTTGTTTCATCCGTTTCTTTCGGTCAAACCGCCCTCGAAATACCGGCAGATAAAAACGCTTCTCTCACCAAAACAAAAAAAGTTAAAGGCTGGCAAATTTTGGGTGAATCCGGTTGTTGCGATGTTTATATTGACACAACAACTCGTTACAGCGGTGAAGCAAGCGGCACAATCAAGTCAAAGCTATTTTCCAATGATATTAAACGACAGACTGTTTACCTCATGCAAAATATCAAAGCTGACAATTACAAGGGCAAAAGACTTCGCATGTCGGCTTTCGTTAAATCTGAAAATGTTGAACGCGCGGCATTGTGGATGCGAATGGATGGTGAAGATATGAAAGTATTTAATTTAGATACTATGGACAACAGACCGATAAAAGGCACGATTGATTGGCAGAAATATGAGCTTGTTTTGGATGTGCCTTTCGAAACTCAACAAATAGTCTTTGGAATAAATCTTAAAGGTAACGGGCAAGTTTGGATAGACGACATAAAATTTGAAGATACTGAATTAAGTGTTCCTACAACGTCTATTAAATCTCCGGCAGAATTTGAAAAAGGGAGCACAAAACGCATTGAACAGTACAAAGCGACAAATAAAGAAGATTATGAAAAACAGCTGAAAGCGTTTTTGGAACGCAACAAAACTGCTTCGCTGGTACCTGTCAATTTGGATTTTGAAAACTAATTAGCAATTACTCAACTTCAAAGGATTACACATTCATCATTTCCTTAACATATTATACGGCGGATGTACTGAGCAAAAGCATAGGTATAAAAACTCATACTTGCCGGAAACTTCAAAAACATGAAAATAAAAGAATTAAAACGCCGCGAATTTTTACAGGCGAGCGCGGCTGTTCCGTTTGCTTTAACCGTTATGAAAAACGCCAACGCCAAAGATACAAGTTTCGTCGAGCCGAATATCGAGTTAAACGAAATTACCATCGCGGAATTACAGGCAAAGATGAAATCGCGTGAATTTTCCGCCGAAGAAATCACGAAAAAATATCTTGAAAAAATTAAAGAACTTGACGGCAAAATCAACTCGGTTATCGAAATCAATCCTGACGCTGTACGGATTGCCGAAGATTTGGACAAGGAACGCAAAGCGGGGAAAATCCGCGGCGCGCTGCACGGCATTCCCGTTTTGTTAAAAGACAATATTGATACGGCTGACAAAATGAAAACGACCGCCGGAAGCCTTGCGCTGGTGAATGCGCCGACACCAAAGGACGATGCGTTTTTAGTTCAGCAATTACGTAAAGCCGGGGCGGTGATTTTAGGCAAAACAAATTTAAGCGAGTGGGCGAACTTTCGTTCGACAAAATCTTCGAGCGGCTGGTCGGGTCGCGGCGGGCAAACAAAAAATCCTTATATTTTAGATCGCAATGCGTGCGGCTCTTCGTCGGGAACGGGCGCGGCAATCGCCGCCAATCTTGCGGCAATCGGCATCGGCACGGAAACCGACGGCTCGATTGTTTGTCCGGCTTCGATTTGCGGCATTGTCGGGCTCAAACCGACGGTCGGTTTGATTTCTCGTTCGGGCGTCATTCCGATTGCGCACAGCCAGGACACCGCCGGTCCGATGACCCGCACCGTTTCGGACGCGGCTATTTTGCTTTCCGCTCTGACCGCCGTTGACGCTAGAGATTCTGCAACCACCCAAAATAATAAAAAAGCGGAAAAAGATTATACGCGTTTTTTGCAAAAAGACGGTTTACGCGGCGCGCGTATCGGCGTCGTCCGACAATTTTGGGGTAAAAACGCGGACGTTGATAAAATTTCAACCGATGCGCTCGATGTCATCAAACAAGCCGGAGCAACTCTTGTGGACGTCAAATTTCCGACACTCGGAAAATTCGACGATGCCGAGTTTGAAGTGCTGCTTTACGAATTCAAAGCCGATTTGGAAAAATATCTCTTGGAGAGAAACGCGCCGTATAAAACTTTAACCGAGCTGATCAAATTCAATGAAGACAATGCCGCGCGGGAAATGCCGTATTTCAAACAGGAGATTTTTGAGCAGGCGGCAAAAAAAGGAAATCTGCAAACTCGCGCTTACCGGCTCGCTCTGCAAAAATCCAAATTGCTGACCCAAACCAACGGCATCGACGCGGTAATGGTAAAAGACAAACTCGACGCTTTGCTTGCGCCGTCAAATGCGCCGACCTGGATGGTTGACCTTGTGAACGGCGACTGCGGCAGCAATTATGTTTCGAGTTCCAGTTTATCAGCAGTTGCGGGTTATCCAAACATCACCGTCCCGGCAGGCTTTGCAAAAAATCTGCCCATCGGCGTTTCATTTTTCGGACGCGCATACAGCGAGCCGACTTTGATAAAAATCGCATACGCTTTCGAGCAAGCGACAAAGGCGCGTCGAATGCCAAAGTTTTTACTGACTTATTCGTAAGAGTTTTAGCCGCGAACAAACACAAAATTTCCCGAAAATTTGTTTAAATTTTATTCGTGTTATTTGAGTAATTCGGGACTAAATTCTTTCGTGTCCGTTAGTATTTGTTCGTGGCTAAAATTATTTAAAAACCCCATCGCCCAAAAAGTTCTCGCGCAAATATTTAATCGTATCCTGCAGTGTTTCCGCAGGTTCGCGC
>JALZOH010000037.1 GCA_030857305.1 Acidobacteriota bacterium | reverse complement strand
GGCGCGGTGGTCGGGTGGCTGCGCGATTCTCTGCAAATAATCGAAGATTCGGCTGATGTCGAGGCGCTGGCAAATTTGGTCGAAGATACAGGCGGTGTGTATTTTGTGCCGGCATTTGCAGGTCTTGGCGCGCCGCACTGGAATCAGGACGCGCGAGGTTTGATCATCGGTTTAACGGGCGGCACGAATAAAGCGCACATTGCCCGTGCGGCGGTTGAATCAATTTGTTATCAAACGGCAGATTTGCTTGACGCATTGCAAGGCGATTCAAAAATTAAGTTAAAGGAATTAAGAGTTGACGGCGGTGCAAGCCGAAACAATTCGCTTTTACAGTTTCAAGCAGATGTTCTGCAAATTCCTGTCGTGCGTTCGCGCATTACGGAAACAACCGCACTCGGCGCGGCTTACATGGCGGGTTTAGCAATCGGATTTTGGGAAAGTACAGACGAACTCGCCTCACACCAGACAGGGGGAAAAGTTTTTAACCCGCAAATGCCGGAAACAAAAGCGAAAGAACTGCGGAGGCGATGGAGTGAAGCGGTTAAAAGGGCGATAAATTGGGAAGTTTGAGAAACAGAATATGCGTAAACACGTTTAACGATAATTTTTTAGACAGTAAATATCATTTTCAAAATGCTGTCGAGAAAATTCCCGCCAAGATACAAAGTCAGTAAAGAAAAATTATTTTTTCTTTTGCAAAAACTTGAGCGGCGTTTGAAAAGCACCGCTCAAGTTTTTTAAGTTGATCTAAATTCAATTAAATCTCGTGATTTTCGCTGGTTGATTTGCTCTTTCCGGTAAATACTTGCGATTGCGGAAGCGGCAAACCGACAGCGTCGGATTTAACTTCGAGTTCGATGTCAAGCATATTATCTTCATCATCATTGATAATCATTTTGCCGGATTGTTTCGTGAAAATAAGTTTGTTTTGGTCTTCATCAAAATCAACCGTAACAAGATCACCGGTTTCAACTTGTTGTGTTGCTACTAGATTTGAAAGCGGATAAACAAGAAATCTTTCAATGGCGCGTTTCAAGTGCCGTGCACCGTATTTCAAATCAATACCTTCGCTGAGAAGAAATTCTTTAGCTTCATCGGTACATTCAAAAACAAATTTTGTCCCCGCGGATTCAGTAATACGCGCTTGAACCGAACTGAGTTCGATGTTTAAGATTTGGCGCAGGTGATGTTCCTTCAAGGTTCTAAAAACAACTACCTTGTCAATTCGGTTCATAAATTCCGGTGAGAATTTACGTTTTGCCGCTTCCAGCGCCGTCCGGTATATTTTCGTATCTATTTCGTCGTCATCAGGATTTTTTCCTGATTTAATCGGGGCAAAACCGATACCGCCGGAAATCATCTCAGACATTTCCCGCGCGCCGAGATTCGAGGTCATGATCACGACTGATTTCGAGAAATCAACGCGGCGATTATCGCCCAGAGTCAAAGTCGCTTTATCAAGGATGCCGAGCAGAAGCTGCCAGAGCGCGTCCGATGCCTTTTCAATTTCGTCAAAAAGGACAAAAGTTAATTTCGTTTCTTCGGTATGTCCTTTATCGAGATTTTCCTGCGTCAACATCGGCGAAGTTTCGCGGTGTCCCAAATATCCCGGAGGAGAGCCGATTAATTTGGCAATTTCGTGCGAATGCTGAAACTCCGCGCAATCAATTTTGACGACAGCGTGTGGTTCGCCAAACAAAACTTCGGCGGCAGCTTCGACAACACGGGTTTTTCCCGAACCGGTCGGACCTAAAAATAACATTGTACCGAGCGGGCGCGCCGGATTATTCATTCCTGCTAGATAAATCTGAAAAAGCCCGCTCATCCGGCGAACGGCGCGTTCCTGTCCGACGATAAAGCCGGTTAGTTTGTCTTCAAAGTCTTTCGCACGTGGACTTTTTTTGTCCGGGTCAAGTAAAACTAAACTTTCGGAAGCTTCTTTCTTTTTAGCCATTTCGTTTTTCATTTCGTTTCTCTCCTCGTCCGTTACAGGAACGCTTTTCCTTTGAGCTTCTTGCAAAACATAAACGAATTTCAAATCTGAATTTACCGACAAAACTTGCGGCAAATTCGCAATTGTATTGATGATTTCAAAAGATTTTTCGTTGGCTGGACTTTGAATCAGGAAGGCTAGTCCAATGGAATGTGAGCCAACTTCTTTAACGGGCGCGACTCTCGTCTATTGTTTAACACAAACGCGCGAAATTATGCAAGGAAAATCTTCAGTGGTTACTTTAAAAAAACAAATGCATATTGTTTAGCAACTTGAATTTGGATGCCCGAAATTTACTTTTGCCAAAACTATATTTATACTTTCTCAAACGGTAAAATAAGAAAAACATATGAAATTTAATTTTACATACAAAATAGTTAGCACCGGATTAATTATAACTTTTGCATTTTTGAGCTTTGCCTGCCAAAAACCACAATCTGTCGAGACTGCCGGCGGTCAAACACCGCAGACTGTTGAAACCGTCAGCGCTCAAACCCCCACCGAAGCCTACAAAATGCTTTACGCCGCCGTCAAAAGTAAAGATACTGAGAAAATAAAGCAGATGGTGTCGAAGGAAACTCACGGGCTGGCTGAATTTATGGCGGCAAGGCAAAATCAGCCGATTGCCAAAAGTTTTGAAAACGGATTTACAGCGACGACGTTTTCTGCCGCGCTGCCGGAAATTCGTGACGAACGCGTCAAAGACGAATTTGGCGCCGTTGAAGTTTATAATCAACAAGATAAAAGATGGGAAGATTTGCCGTTTATTAGAGAAGGTTCAGGCTGGAAGCTCGCCATCGGCGATGTTTTTAAAGGAACACACACATCACCAGGCGACCCAAAATCAAAAGCTGAGAACAATGCTTCTAATGCTGCCGTCAATAGTATGATTCCGACGTCGCCTAATGCAAACGGCAACTCCCTATCCGGTGCAAACATTAAGAGTGATAAAAATAAATCTATCGAAGTTCCTATCGAACCCTCTGCTAACAGAAAGCCAAACGAGTGATTAACGAACGACAAATAAAGGAAATATTAATGCAATACGAAAGACACGGCTGGAATTTACGCCGTGTTTTGCTTTCTGCCCAAGCGGTCGAAAATTTGGCTGATTCTCTAAAAATTCTTTTTGGTGAAACGGAAATTATCTTGTCTGAATGTGACGCGGTTTGGTTTTCGCGCCGCTTATCGAGCAATTACGGTAGTGAGGCTTGGGAGTTACGACGTTTAAGCGGAACACCTTTCGCTCTGGTCGAGATTTTTGAGGATGAAGACGACGAAGAGGTTCGAGAAGAAACGCGTAAAGAAATAGAAACGCAACTTGTCGGGCAGGCATCGAAGTTCTCGAATCGGCAACCTTAGAACTGAATTTTATCTGCCTATTTACAAACCTTTATATTTATTGCAAACTATGTTTATTGAAATGACTATTAAAGATTTTGGCGCGCGAGTCGAAAGTGTCTGGGAAGGCATGCGCCCGATGACGAAAAAAATGTTAGTCGGTGTCCTGCAGGCAAGCGTTGAGAATTTGCCCGCCGCCAAATCGCAAAAATTCTCTTACGATGCTCACGCCGATTGGGAATTGAGCCGCCTGCTCTCTGCGCTGGACGAGCAAATAAAAGATGCGGGAGTAAAAAAAGATGCGGAAAAACTGTCTGAGATAAAAAAACTTGCAGATACTTGCGCGTCAGTTCTGCAAACACAAACCGAATCGGCAGAAGTGTTTATTCAACTCGCCGAACGTCTTCTGCAGCATAATGATTATAACAAACTCGATCGTCTAGCCGATGTGCTGTCCGAACGCTTTTCTGTCGGTGAAATAGCGGAAATTGTCAGACAATCGGAGATGGCTCAAATTCGCGCGATCGCCTATGAAGTTTTGACCTTGATGCCCGTTCCCAGCCTTTTACCACTTTTAGACGATTCGCTTTATTTTGAAATTATTCGTAATGCTCTCGAACAACAAGCCTTTGAATTTGATAATGTTGACGCCCAACAAGTGCTCGAACAGATAGAGTTTGATGAATTAGACGGCGAGTAATTTTTCGAGTCAGTAAAAATCTTCAACCAAACAGTAATTTTCCCGAACTTCACGTCTAATAAAAAGCATCTATGAAAGAAGTAACAATCGTCTGCGACGGTTCCAGTCTCGGCAACGGTAAAGAAAAACCGCGCGCGGCAGCCATTGCCGTTCTTGGCTATCGCGGTTATTGGCGGGCGTTTGGGGAATATTTAGGCGAAGCAACGAATCAACAAGCCGAAATTGCGGCGGCTTGGATCGGACTCAAAACCTTGCGCGAACCGTGTCGCGTTAAACTCCTTACGGACTCGCGTTATGTAGTGGAAACGATGTCGGGAAACTTTCGCAAAAAGGCAAATCTAGATTGGTGGAAAAAGCTCGATAGCGCTGCCCAAAAACACGAGATCAGTTGGCAGTGGACGAAAGGACACGCCGGACACGAAATCCAGGAAATAGCTGATAAAATGGCGCGAAAAGCCGCTGAACTCGGATGGATTGACGAAGCAATTTTAGATGAGGCAGTATCGGAAATCGGCGTCAGAGAAATTTAGAAATGGAAAATGGAAAATGGAAAACGGAAAATAAAAGCATGCGGAATAATTTTTTGCTGCTCGTTTTTTGTTCTTCATTTTTTTTTATTTTGTTTATTCTCTGTCTTTCGGCTTCATTTGTTCGGGCACAAAAGAGAAATTCACTCGGATGGGTTTGGCAAAATCCGCTTCCGCAGGGCAATCCGCTTTATGCCATTCATTTTGACAAACAAAAACAGATGGGTTTCGCAGTTGGCGCGGAAAGTACTATTTTGCGCACCGAAGACGGCGGCTTTAATTGGCAGAAACAATCTTCACCGAATGATGCAACTTTGTCCGGCGTTTTTGTTAAAAGTGAAGATAGCGCCGTCATTGTCGGCGCGCGCGGCACGATTCTTTTGACCGATAACGGCGGAAAAGAATGGAAACAAATAAAAACTGAAGTCAGAGATCATCTTTACAGCGTTGCATTGACGGGCGAAAATTTTCTGGCTGGCTGGGCGGTTGGTACCTACGGCAGAATTTTAAGAACTTTAGATGGTGGTTTAACTTGGGAAAATCAAATTAGCGGAACAACTGAAAGTCTTTTGAAATCTTCGTTTTATGATGCGCGAAACGGTATTGTCGTCGGTGCGGGCGGTTCAATTTTGACCACTAAAAACAGCGGTGTCAATTGGAAATTAAACAAACCTTGCGGCGAATATTTAATGTCGGGCGCAGCATATTTAACGGCAGAAAAAATTATTGCTGCCGGATACGGCGGCTGCGTAGTACGAAGCGAAGACGGCGGCGAGACGTGGACGAAAATTAATGTGTTCAGCCGCATAGATTTTTTATCGCTTAGCTTTGCCGATGAAAAAATCGGTTTTTTGACTGATGTGGGCGGAATGGTGTGGCTTACCGGCGACGGCGGCACAACCTGGCTTCCCTTTAACATTAGAACAAATCCAAAACTCGTTTCGATGTATTTTGCAGACCAGTACACCGGCTGGGCGATTGGCGAAAATGGTTTAATGATCCGCTCTAATGACGGCGGCTACAGTTGGCAGAGACTTTCCGAAGGCGGGCGTGAAGACGTTAACGATATCGCTTTTTTTGACGCCGAAATCGGCACTACAATCGGCACGCGAGGACGAATATGGATTACAAACGACGCCGGCAGAAATTGGATTCCTGTTTTTTCCGGCGTCGAAGAAAATTTAAACGCGCTCGAATTTGTTGACGCCGAACGCGGTTTTGTAGTCGGTGACAAAGGCACTGTCCTGCGAACTGTGAACGGCGGCGCAAGCTGGGGAAAAGGCGTCTCCAACGTGACGGAAGATCTACTAGGCGTAGATTTTGTCGATAAAAAAACCGGATTTGCCGTCGGCGCCAATGGTATGATTTTGCGCACTGATTCGGGCGGAGCGTACTGGGAACAATTTGAATCAGGAACACGCCTCTGGCTTGAGGACGTCAAATTCTTAGATAAAAACCGCGGCGTGGTAATCGGCGATAAAGGAATCATTCTGTTGACCAAAGACGGCGGATTAACATGGAAAAAGGTAAAAACAAATCTAACGTCTAATCTTTACGCGCTTTCATTTTTCGATGACAAGATAGGTTATGCCGTTGGCGCAAACGGTACGATTTTGAAAACCGCAGACGGCGGCGAGACATGGCAAGACAAGGAATCAGTTTTAAAAGTGAACATTTATGCGGTAACGGCTCACAAACAAAATGAAGTAATTATTGTTGGTGAGCAAGGGGCGGTTTTGAAAACCGAAGATGGCGGCGAAACGTGGGAAGTGCAGCCGAATATTACAAGCAATTCTCTGCAAGCGGTAGTTTATCGCGGCGGCACAGATTTATGGATTGCAGGGCGCGGCGGTTCAATCTTAAAACGCTCCCAAACGCTTTCAACCGTCAAAACTACCTCCATTCAAAAACTTCCTCCTATCCTGCGTTCAGGTCCGGCTAAAGCAAAGCCAAAACGGCGCGAACCCTTATTGACAGTTACCGACAACGACGACATTCCGCGCGCCTCGCCGCCGAGAAAAGAAAATTAGTAGGCAGCATTAATCGACACTTTTGAGATAGGGGTTTCTTGTAAGCCCAAAAGTTAAATTTCAACTTTTTTACTGCCAACTTTTACTGCCTTCTGCTAAACTTTAAAGAAATCCACTCGCCATCCGTCTCAACCTTAAAATCTGAAATTCCCAACTCATTTAATTTTTCCGCAACGAAATTTTCCTGCTCACTCAAAATCCCCGACAAAACGAGTATCATCTCGGTTTTCTCAATTAACAGAGGTAAAAGCGGAACAATAACATCTACCGTTAAATTTGCGCAGACAAAATCAAATTTTGGTGTTTCTTCGCCGATTGAACCGACATAAAAATTAATATTTTCACAATTGTTTAGCTCAGCATTTTCGACCGCGATTTTTATCGAATTTTCATCCGTATCGCAAGCCCAAATTGAGTTCAAAGTTTCAGATTCAAAGTTCAAAGGTATAGAGTCTGAAAACTCCGCTTTGAACTTTGAACTTTGAACTTTGAACTTTGCAGCAGCAATCGCCAAAATTCCCGTTCCCGTGCCGACATCGAGAAAACTCATCTCCGGCAAATAATTTTCTTCGATTGCCTTTAGGCAAAGGCGCGTCGTTTCGTGTGTTCCGGTGCCAAAAGCCATATTCGGCTCGATGCGAATGACAATTTTCTCGGTATTTTCTATCTTTTCCCAACTCGGAGCAATGATAAGTTTCCCGGTTTCAGTCGGTTTCCAGTGTTTTTTCCATTCGGCGAGCCAGTCTCTATTTTCAACTTTGTGCCATTCGAGCTTTTTTATCGTATCGCCGGAAAATCCGTAGATACGTAAAGCATCCGTTAATTCATTCCGTATAAAATCAGCGTTTGGTTTTTGGTTGAAATAACCGTTTACACAGATTGTTTCCTGAGGTTCGCGCTTGCCTAAAAGGTTAATTTCCGTGCCCAGCGCACCGATTTCATTAAGTGCAAACTCAATTGCTTCAACCGCTTCTGAAAGGACTGTGATTTCTAGCGCAAGCCAAGATTCGTCTGTGTTCATACGATATTTCTGAATTTGTTGATTACTCCCTAATGCCCATTTCGTCCAAATTCTGCTCGCGATTGCGCCAATCTTCAACAACCTTGACAAAGAGTTGAAGAAAGACTTTTTTACCGAGAAGTTTTTCAATATCAACTCTTGCTTCAGTCCCGATTTTTTTCAGCTTGATGCCTTGTTTGCCGATGATAATTCCTTTCTGCGAACTTCTCTCAACAAAAATCGCGCAGTGAATTCTTGTCACATTCGAGTCGGCTTCGTCATATTTTTCGGTAACGACAGCCGTCACATAGGGAATTTCATCGCCGGTTGTTCGCAAAATTTGCTCGCGTACCATTTCTGCGACAAGCACCCGCAAAGGTTGATCGGTTAGCTCATCGGCGCTAAAAAGCGGTTCGCTTTCAGGCAGATGCCTGGCTAACTGCCGCAGGAGATTGTCAATCGAATCGCCTTTGAGCGCGGAAATCGGGACGATTTCCTGAAAATCGTATTCTTTTGAGTAAAATTCAATTAATGGCAAGAGTTCTCTTTTTTCTCTGATTTTGTCTATTTTGTTGAGAACTAAAACGGCGGGTTTTTCCGATTGTTTGACTAAATCCAAAACAAATCGGTCGCCATTACCGGTTGAAACCGAAGCGTCGCGCAGCAGAACAATCAAATCAACCGAAAGGATTGCGTCGTGGACGGCGGACATCATCCGGCGATTGAGAAGGTAACCGGGCTTGTGAACGCCCGGCGTATCGACAAAAACAATCTGACCGTTTTCCAGCGTGACGATGCCTTGAATTTTATGACGTGTGGTTTGTGGTTTGTTTGAGACGGCGGCAATTTTTTCACCGACCAGAAAATTTAGAAGCGTGGATTTTCCCGCGTTCGGGCGCCCGATCAAAGCGACGTAGCCGCTTCGGAAGTTTTCAGAATTCATTAAGTAAATTTACAAGTAAAAAGATTTTAAGTAAAAAGTAAAAAGGCAAAAGACAAAAGTGAAGAAAATTAATTTTTATAAATATTCTCCTCAATATTTAGCTCTTCTACTTTTTACTTTTGCCTTCTTACTGCTCTTTCATCAATCTTTGTTGTGCCGCAGCCGCTTCCTTATGCGCACCGCCCGTTACTTCGCCAACTTTGATAGCGGCTTCGTAGAGTTTCAAGGCGTATGCACTATCGTCGAGGAATTCATAAATCCTTCCCAATGCCACATAATTATGTGAAAGCAATGCGGGATCAGTTTTCGACGTGGCTGTACGAATAACGTTTGTGTAATGAACTTTTGCTTCCATTAGACGGCGATTGCGTGCTTGCGTGTCAGTAATGCTTTCGGCGGATAGACCGGCGAGGCGACCGAGCGCGTAATAAATGCGCGATTCAGACGGATTTTCCTCTAAAAGTCGTTTCAGTTCAGTTTCGGCTTTGGCATAACTTTTAGTTTCAATTACCTTCTCAATCTCAAGTAATCTTCTTGTCACCGGACTTTCGATAACTATTTCTCCGCCTGTATTTTTGACGTTTTTCCGGCGTTCTTCGCTGGCAAGCAGAGCGCGTTTGCGGGCTTCGGCAAACTGCGGCAGGCGATTCGCTTCTTTGGTTGTGTCAAGCGAAAGAATAATGTCGCGCAGCGAGCCTGCAATATCAAAGCCGGAATCTTCCAATCCTTTGAGCTGCTCGGCAAAATAGAAAGATAAAACCGCGCCGTTTTCATACGCTTCGGAAAGCTGCGCGGCGGTTTCGTCCGACACGGATTTTTTGAACGCTTCCAGTTCTGCCGAAACAGCTTTTTTCTCTTCCACGGTTTTCTGTCGTTCAATCTTCAGGCGGGCTTGAGCGGTTGCCACGCGCGTTTTTTTAAATTCTATTTGTCGCGCATCAACCGCCGCGACGAGCGAGCGCAAAGTCGTTAGATAAATATCCGGCGTAACGTTTTTATTTTCCTTTCGTCGTTCATCGAGCAGCGTTTTTATCCCTTCACGAAACGTGGAAATGTCTTTAGCGTTTTTCAAAATCAGAGGATCAAGCACAAACTGCAAAAAAGCCCGCCGCGCTTCCGAAGAGCTAACATCGGTTTCGGGCGGAACAATCGTAAAATAATCGTCGCCAATATTTAAAAAATTAATCGTTCCTTTCGCAGTTAAGAGTTCGGGAACAATCAAAAATTGTCTGGTTCGTTCACGCTGCTCGATTTTCTCCAAAGTTTTCTTTTTATTTTTTGCTGACGGGGTTTGAGTTTTAACTCGTTCAATAAAGGTAAGCTGCGGTCTCGTGTGCAAATAATCAAGCAGTTCGCCCACCATCTCGGCGGTATAAGGACGTAAACTGTCGCCAGCCTTTTGATAATCCTTGAAATAATCATCAATTTTCGTCTTCATCAAAGCACGATAAAATTCGCGCACGAGCGGCGCGAAATCAAGCACTTCGAGTAAATCGCCCGGCAAATCGGTTGTCCTTGTCGGATCGGCTAAATCCGGTGCCGGACTCAAAGTGTAAGCCATTTTAATAAACGGCGTGATAATTTCGGAGGGCTTCGCTTCCGGGTGTCTTCGTTTATATTGGTCAACAAAATTTTTTAGTTTTTGTCGCAATTCAGGACTTAAATTTTGTAAATCAGTTTGCAGTTCCTGGCGAAATTTCGTCCCTTCCGTCGTCAGAAGTGTTTCGATTCCCGCGGCTTCGAGTGCTGCTAAGACAGTCATCAAGCGTTTGTCAGGCTCGATTCTCACACCGTATTGCGACAAATCAAAACCCGGCTGCGTGCTTTGAGCAAATGCGTTTAGAGAAAAAATCGTTAACAGGAAAAGAAATAAGACTTTTTTCATTGTAATAAAAGCTTCTAAAAAAGGCTCTGGTGGTTTTGATAAAAATATTACGTTCGTTTTTGAATTTTATTTTGAAAAAGTTTTGTAACTTCAGAATTTACCGGCAAAGACTGTAAAATAGACAAAAAAATTCAAAGGGGATTTCTGAAAGTAAATTTTTCCGTCCATTTTGCATCTTTGCTGTTGTAAAGGATGTTTATTCACAGGTCAGGGATGCTTTTCAAAAGCAAAAGGGATAAAGAACAAATCAAATTTATCCTTTATCCACTGTTGCCAAATTAAAAATTTTTAATTACTCGAAACTGCTTAATGCGTCGCTTTCACTATCATAAACATCGAAAACGGTGAGAAGTTTGGTAATTGCCAGCAAATCTTGAATCTTCTGAGTCAAGTTTAAGAGTTTTAGCGTTCCGTTTTCTTTGTTAACGGCGGTAAAACTGGAAACCAGTTCACCGATGCCGCTCGAATCAATATAGCCGACGCTGCCGAGATTCAAAAGAATTTTCTTTTTCCCATCGCCCAGCAGACGGCGAACCGCAGTGCGCAGGGCAACGCTGCCTTCACCCAGTGTTACCTTGCCGTTCATATCAAGAATTGTTACGTCTCCCGCC
>JALZOH010000371.1 GCA_030857305.1 Acidobacteriota bacterium | reverse complement strand
AGACAAGGCAGGGGAAATTATGAAAAAGCTCACAGCGGTCGAAGAAGAGTTGATTCAGACGAAAATCAAAAGCGGGCAGGACGCCCTGAATTATCCGATCAAACTCAATAACAAACTCGCCGCGTTGTCGTCGGTGGTAGATAGCGGAGATTTTGCTCCGACCAATCAAGCCAATGATGTTTACAACGATTTAACAGGAAGAATTGACGCTCAGCTCGCGGTGTTGGCAAATATTAAAACAACCGACATCAATGCTTTTAACCGAATGTTTGCCGAGAAAAGTCTTCCGGTCATTGTGACAAAGAGCAAGTAAATTTGCCGACGAAACGCGAACTTATAGTCTTTGGATAACTTAATTCGTTAATTGCGTTGTGTGTCAGTAGCCTGACCGCCAGGGAGGGCTTTACATCTAAGCCCGCGCTCACGCTTAGGCTAGCGACGCGAGCAAGCAAATTATTGTTGGATTAAGTTGTCAAAAATTATTACTTCGCGTTCCGTTTACTCAAGTCTAAGATTTGAAGAGAGATAAAAATTCGTCTAAAAAATTTATGAAACACAAAATTATCACCGTCGCTTTTTTATTTGCGCTCTTGTTGGTCGCAAATGCTCAGGCTCAAAATTCAAAAAAATTAAATCTCGATTTGTTTCTCGATTGGGAATACGTGATCAATCCGCAAATCTCGCCTGATGGTTCGCAAATCGCTTACACAAGGCGTTGGACGGATAAGGTAAATGACAAATATGAGAATGAGGTTTGGATTGTCAACGTCGACGGCAGCCGCAATCGTTTTCTGCTCAAGGGGGCGTCGCCCGCGTGGTCGCCTGACGGCAAACGAATCGCTTACGCTGCGCCCGGACAGCCGACTGGCACGCAGATTTTTGTTAAATGGATGGACACGCCCGACGCGGGAACACAGCTCACGAGCCTTGAACGCTCGCCCGCTAATCTAAACTGGTCGCCGGACGGCAAACGGATTGCTTTTAATATGCTCGTTCCGGCGAAATCGCAATTGAAGGTTACTCTGCCGCCACGTCCCGAAGGCGCGAAATGGGTTGAGCCGGCGCGCGTCGTTGACCGCCTTAATTACCGCTCGGACGCTTCGGGTTTTCGCCCCGAGGGTTTTATGCACGTTTTCATCGTCGGCGAAACGGGCGGAACGCCGCGGCAGCTCACTGACGGAGATTTTAATCACAACGCGCCCGAATGGATGCCCGATTCAAACACGATTGTTTTTAGCGCGACGCGAAAGCCTGAAGCTGAATACATCCGTTTTGGATCAGAAATTTATGCGCTGAATATCAAAACCAATCAATTCAAAACTTTAACCGACCGCGATGGCTCAGATAACGAGCCGACGCCTTCGCCAAACGGTAAATTCATTGCCTACACGGGTTCCGACCGAAACGAAGATACTTACAACGTTTCAAAACTTTATCTGATGGACGCGGACGGACAAAATAAACGAGTTTTGACCGAAGGATTCGACCGCGCGCCGGACAATTTGATGTGGAGCGAGACGGGCGACGGCGTTTACTTTTCAACCGAAGATAAGGGAACGAACAATCTTTACTTTGTGGCGCGAACCGGCGGCGCACCGCGTCAGATTACAAAGGGAAATCACCAGATTTTCCCGTCAAGCATGAGCAAAAACGGGATCGTTGCCGGGACTTTATCTAATGCCACAGAACCGGGCGATGTCGTCGCTTTCAATCTTAAACAACCGAATCCGCGTAAACTAACCGGTGTCAACGACGATTTGCTCGAAGGGCGAAAGCTTGGCGCGGTCGAAGAAATCTGGTACGACTCGGTTGGCGGAATGAAAGTTCAGGGCTGGATTGTCAAACCACCTGATTTTGACCCGTCCAAGAAATATCCTTTAATTCTTTATATTCACGGCGGTCCGCACTCGATGTACGGTGTCGGTTTTAACTTTGAATTTCAAAATCACGCGGCGGAAAATTACGTCGTGCTGTATACAAATCCGCGCGGCTCGACCGGCTACGGCAAAGCATTCGGCAACGCCATCAACAACAATTATCCAGGGGAGGATTACGAGGATTTGATGCGCGGCGTGGATGAAACACTCAAGCGCGGCTATGTTGACGAGAAAAATCTATTCGTCACCGGCGGTTCGGGCGGCGGCGTTTTGACAGCGTGGATTGTCGGACACACCGATCGTTTCGCGGCGGCGGTTTCAATGAAGCCGGTCATCAACTGGTACTCGTTCGTCGGCACGACCGACGGCGCGGACTGGTATTATAATTTCAAGAAACTCCCCTGGGAAGATCCGTCAGAACATCTGAAACGCTCGCCGATAACTTATGTCGGAAACGTCAAAACTCCGACAATGCTTTTAACCGGCGAACTCGATTTGCGCACGCCGATGGAACAAACCGAACAGTATTACCGCGCGCTAAAACTGCGAAAAGTACCGACGGCGATGGTGCGCCTCAACGATGAATATCACGGCTTTAACGCGCTCGGGCTTCGTCATCCATCAAACCGTCTGTCGCAAATTCTCTATTTGCGAACCTGGTTTGAAAAATTTAAACGCAAGTAAATAATTTTGTAAAATATCTCATTTTTATACTGACATAAAGTAACAAATTTGTTACTTTAGATGTTGTGAAAGTTCGGGGAATAATTAAGTTAATTGAGAGTGACGGATGGATGCTTGCCAGACAAAAGGGGAGCCATAAAATTTATATGCACCCGATTAAAAAGGAATTGTCATCATTCCCGAACACGGCGGCGATATTCCAATAGGCACGCTTAACTCCATTCTAAAACGAGCCGGGATAAAAAAAGGTAAGACAAAATGAAAATAGATGTCATTGTCGAAAAAGGAAAAAAAGAATTCTGGGGACGGGTTGAGGGCTTCGACTTTCTCCCCGTGACCGTCGGCAAAAATGCCGGCGAGATTTTGGAAAATTTGAAAATGCTGATTACCGACTATGTTGAAAACGAAGGGCAAAACGATAAGCATTGGAAAAACATTAATGTTAGTAAAATTGAATTTAATCTGCATTACGACTTGCGAGCGTTTTTTGATGAATACAATTTCCTAAATGTTTCGTCCATTGCCTCAAAAGCGAAAATCAATCGGTCTCTGCTGCGTCAGTATGTTACCGGAGTGAAACACCCTTCAACCAAACAAGCAAAAAAAGTTGAAACGGCTATTCATAAGCTCGCCGAAGAAATGAATAGAGTTTCGTTAGTAGGTTCGACTTTATAGCCTGCAGCCGTCAGATGTAAATCCAAATAGGTTTGGCTGACAATCTTTGGGCTTAGTAAGATTTTGAGGTAAATTTAACATTGAGCATTATTTATTTGTTGCCGGTGATGAGTTTGCGGCTAGCTTG
>JALZOH010000370.1 GCA_030857305.1 Acidobacteriota bacterium | reverse complement strand
AACAAAATACCGCAAACCTGTCTCAAAAAGGGTCGGATACTGTTGCCCAATTCATTTTGGATGAAATTAACTCAACAAAATCGCTCGAATTTGCTGACTTGTTTCTAGTTTTTATTGACGCTTTTGAATTGGGCAACAGTATCGGGTCGTTTTTGAGACTAAATAAGTTTAGCACTACAAGATTGGGACACTACTGACCTTTATAAGTTATTTCTTAAGACTTTCACCGCCGACAGCGGCGGGCTGACGATATTTTTCTTTCTCCTTCTCGCGTTCGAGAAACGGAATTCCTTTTTGCATCCATTCCGGCGCAGGCATTCCCTTCAGTAAATGGTCGAAGAATTCTTTCATTCTGCGCGAGTAATCCTTCTGATTCTGCCGTTTGCGAAGTCCGTGGTATTCGCCGTTGTAGTTAAAGAAATAAACCTCTTTTCCCAAACGCCTGAGCGACAAATAAAACTCGATTCCCTGATACCAAGGCACTGCGTCGTCGTTGTCGTTGTGGAGCATCAAAATCGGCGTCTGGACTTTTTCGACGTAGAAAAGCGGGGAATTTTCCATGAATTTCTGCGTTGAATCCCAGGGAGTTCCTCCGATTCGGCTATGCGTACGTTCGTATTGAAATTGACGCGGCGAGCCCGTTCCCCAGCGAATGCCGTTGTAAGCGCTGAACATATTGGAAACCAGCGCGCCGGGCGCGGCAGCACGAAAACGATTGGTTTGCGTAACCATATACGCGATTTGATAGCCGCCCCAGCTGTGTCCCTGAACACCGATGGCGTTTTCGTTGACGAAGCCTTTGTCCGTGACCGCTTTAACGCCAGGCAACACGCAGTCAAGCGCGCTCTTGCCTGGATAGCCGGTTTTATAAACGATGTCGGGCAAAAAAATCAGGTAATCGTTGCTAGCGTAAAAGCTGAAATTGATTGATGTGCCGGGACCGGGATTTTGAAAATTATTGACGGTATCCGAAAGTTTTTCGTAGAGATAAACAATCATCGGATATTTTTTCTGCGAATCGAAATTGTCCGGCTTGATTAAGACTCCCTGAAGCGGCGTACCGTCGGCGCTCTTGTAGTTGACGAGTTCGGAGCGTCCCCAATTGAATGAAGCGCGCTGCGCGTCGCCATCACTCAGTTTTTTCGGAGCTTTGAAATCGCCGGAAGTTACCCAAATGTCGGGAAAAGCGTCAAAACGCGAAGCGCTCAACATTAGTTGGTCGGCATCCTTGGCTTTGACCGGAGTGCCGAAATTCTTAGCGTCCATCAAAAGTTTTTCCGGAGCGCCGCCCAATTTCATCCGGTAAAAACCGGAGTTGCGCGTCTCTTCATTTTCGGCGCGAAGCAAAAGCGTTTGACCGGATTCGATGAATCTTTCATCAGGATTTAAACGAACGTAACGTAGTTCGGTTTTTTCGCGTCTGCCCATTCCGTTCGTCAGCATTTTCGCCCCGCTCCCGTCGGGCGCGATTTGCCAGATGTCATAATGGTCGTAAATTAAAACTTCCTTGTCGTCCTTCGTCCAACCGGCGAGACCGTAAGGCGGCGCGGCATTCGGCATGTCGTGGTCTTCTCTCGTGAATTTGACGTTTAATTTTCCGGTTAAGTTTGTTACTTTGCCACCGGGAATTGAAATCGAATTCCAGTCCTTGCCGTCAAAAAAGACGGCGTATCTGGCGTTGGGCGACCAACTCATCCCGAACTGTACTCCTTTTCGGAGCAGTTGGCGCGAGCCGTCAATTGTTTTGACCAAATAATAATCGGTGAAACCGGGGTCGTAATTGCTGCTGATGCGATAGGCGCGGTCGTCAGTGCCGACGGCGTAAAGCCCGTCGGAACTTGGAATAATGTTTTCCAGAGTCGTATCGGCAAGCTGAACGAATTTTTGATCCTTTATGTGCCACACGATACGAACGGTCGCGGTCGGCGTTTGCGCGAACTTTCTGCATCGGCTGAATGTAATCTTCCTTCCAGTGCCAGAGGTCAACCGTCACTTTTTCTTCATCGGGTACAGCGTTGTTCGGGTCGGCTTCGGGTTCGGGCGTGGGCGCGCTGCCGACAAACAGACGGCTTCCGTCGTATGAAAAATTCAGCGAGCCTTTTTCGCTCACCACGTATTCGGGGCGAAAACCGGCGGTTTTGACCGAGATGACTTCGGCGGCGTTTGGAGCGACGCGAAGCCAATGATAAACCTTAAACTTCGGCTGTTTGGCGGCTGCGTCGTCTCTGTCGCTGATAAAAGCAAGCTGCGTCTGCTTTTCGTCCCAAGTGAATTTCTGATATTTTCCCGCACCCGAAAGCAACGAAACGGATGCGGCGTCCGTTTGCGGAACGACTGCAAACACGCCGTTATTTTCTTCTTTTTTGGACGAAACCGCATAGACGAGCGATTTGGCGTCTTTGCTGAAAGTATATTCCAAAACATCTGCGAAAGCGCGTTCATTGCCGTCAGCCAATCTACGCAAAATCAAAGTGCTGCCGTATTCTTTCTTTTTGTCGGTCGGTCGGGGAGGCTCGGTTGACGGCAGCGGAAGCGGGGCATAAAGATTTGCCGCATTCGCATTTTTAACATTCGGGTTTGCCGGAGTTGTATTGGCGGTATTGGCATTTGCCGCGTTCGGGTTTGCCGGATTCGCGGGTTGAACGTTGGCATTCACGGCGTTTGTGTTCGTCGCCGCAGAATCAGGCTTTTTATCTTCTTTCGCCGGTTCTTTGAGAATGGCGACGAAACCCGAACCGTCTTCGGGGACTTGATAATTTTTGACCTGTTCGATTCTGGTCACTTGTCCGGTCGCCGTATTCATTATGCCGAGCGCGTTTTTCGGAAAATCTTCCGGTCTTTTTTTGTCTTTTCGCGCTTTTAACACATCAGCTTTATTGGGTTCGATATTGAAAAACAGAAATTTGCCGTCAGCCGAAAAGTTCGGGCGCAAAAGTCGTCCGGTAGCTAAAAATGCCTGCGTCGAGGCGGGGTCTGACGGGTCGGGCGGCGGTGTCGGCGGACGGTAGCCTCGCGGACTGCGCCATTCAGCGCCAGTCACTGTATTTTTGACGAAAACCTCGCCATCGCCGTCCTGCGGCTGCATCACATACGCCACAAATTTGCCGTCCCGCGAAATCTGCGCTCCCTGCAAACTACGCCACGAATCGAAATCCTGAAACGTCAAAGAACGTTTGGCGGGCAGTTGAGCAGGCGACTGTGCAAACAGTTGCGGCGTTGAAAGACTTAACAGACAAAAAACAAAAAGTATTTGCCGGAAATACCGGAACGCGACAGAATACGAGAAACGTCTGATTACTGATGACATATTTCTCCCGAGTTAAATTGATGAATTATTTTGAGAACTATTCTAAAAATAACCTTTGCGGGCGATTCT
>JALZOH010000369.1 GCA_030857305.1 Acidobacteriota bacterium | reverse complement strand
CCCGAAAAGCGTGTTTTTGTACACCGAATCATTGCGCTCTTCAACTTCCGGCGAAAGAGTTTCGGCTTCAATCGTGACGTTTTCGTTAATCGGCGAAACGGTATAATTAGTTTTAATTTGCAAATTTTCAATCCGGTCGGTCTGCGCGAAAATTCTTGTCACGGGCTGAATGTTGCTGCCAAAAAACTTGACCGAAAGCGATTCCTTCGGCACTTCGAGAGAAAATGCGCCTTCCGCGTCGCTCACAGCATTTAATTTGCCACCCGAAGTCTCGACTTCAATCGAAACATTCGGCACCAGTTCAAACTGCTGCGTTAAAACCGTACCGGAGAGAGTGCGCGTTTCTTTTTGTGTTTGAGCAAATGTATCGGAGTTTAAGAAAAGTCCGATTATCAAAAAGACGGGAAATAAAATTTTTAATTCGATGCCGTATTTCATCGATTCAAATGATAATTTAGGTTTCATAAATAAATTTTCTTTTTTCAAAACCAAGGTAAATTTTATTTTCGATTCGGTAGAATTCTAACATAAGTAGCACGAAAGTCAAATTAGTAGCATTAAAGTAATTAAATTATTCGCGCAAATCAATGCTTCTTTTTCTTTCCGAGAAATTTGCTCTAAAATCTAATTATGCACATCACGAAAATTGAATTGGAAGATATAAAATCTCACGTTAACGCAAAATTTGAATTTGAGCGTGGAACAACCGCCATTACAGGAGCTAACGGGGCGGGTAAAACTTCAATTATCGAAGCGGTTGCATGGGTTTTATTTGACCTACTTGATTATAAAAAAGATGATTTTGTGCGACGAGGAGCAAAAAAAGGCGTTGTCAATATTACGTTTGAGAGCAATTTAGACGAGCGCCAATATCGTGTTTACAGAGATACGGGAACCGGTTATTACGTTTATGATCCGCAACTGAAAACGCGCATTGCGGAAAAGAGAGAAGAAGTAGCCAGGTTTTTGTGGCAGCATTTAGGTGTCGAAGCGGGAACTGATTTAGAATCCTTGTTTCGCCGCGCCATCGGCGTTCCGCAGGGAACTTTTACGGCAATTTTTCTCGAAACCGGAGCCGAGCGGAAAAAGGCTTTCGATAAACTTCTGAAAGTCGAAGAATACCGGCAGGGCGCGGAAAAATTGCGCGAGACGGCGCGTTATCTCGAAAATCAAATTACCGCCGTGCGCGAAAAAATCGCCCGCGCTGAAGGCGAGCTCGTACGCCTCGAACAGGTCGAAGCCGAACACAAAAGATACGCCGAACAAACCAAAAATTTAGCGAAAAATGTAGAGAAGCTAAGCGTAGAAACGATTGAGAAACGGGAATCGGTTAAAAAGTTTGACGAAACGGAAAGCGCGGTGGGCGAACTGAAAACATTGCGTGACAAACTGCGCTCGGAAATTCAAAACGCTGAATTTGTGCGGAAACAAAAGGAAAACGAAAGGAATTTAGCTCACGTTGCAGCGGATAAAATCAAATTTGTCGAAACTGATTATAAAACTCATATATCAGCTTTAGCGGAGCTGAAAAGTCTTGAAGCGCAGCGTGCGACACGTGATCAAATTTTGAGGGAAGCCGGTCAAACAGAAAACAAAATCGTTAGCTTGAAAGCCGAGCAAAAAAGCCTTAGCGAGAATTTGAAAAAGGTGTCGGAAGCGCGGGGAAGCATTATAAAAATTCAGCCGCGCGTGCGCGAACAGGAGGAATTGGAAAAGCAACGCGAGCATTTGAGAACTGATTTAGCCAATGCAAAAGCTGCCGAAAATCAAGTGTCCGGTTATGAGGGAAAATTGAAAGGTTTGCGAGATGAGCTTTCCGAGATTAACAAAAAAATAAATTTTGCCGAAGAAAAAAGCGCGGGCGGCGAAAATCTTGAAAATTTGCAAAAACGTGATATGGAAATCGTCGGTGAACTTGCCAGACTTCGCGCCGTTATCGAACGCGACGAGCAGTTTGAGCGTGAAATCGTTGACAACCTCGTCAAAAATCATTTCTGCCCGATTGTGTCGCAAAAATGCTTGAATCTTGAAACAGGTAAAGCTCAGGAGAGTTTTATCGCCGCGAGAAACGGCAACGGTAAAGCACAAATTTCGGTTTTGGAGACTGAGCAAAAAATGGTTTCGAGCCACCTCTTGCAAGCGCGTGAAGCCAAATTAAATGCTGCCGTTCTACCAAATTTGAACGAGCAAAGAAAGAAAGTCACGGAAGACGGAATGAAGATTCGAGAAGAACAGAACAGTTGGCGAAAACGTGCTGAAAATCTTTCTCAAATCAATGCCGAACTCGCCCAAATCACGAATAAACTTAATGCTTTAGAAAATCCGAAGGCAAAACTCCTGGCATTCGAAAACGAAGTCAGTCGGGAAGCGGAGTTGAAAGAAAAACTCCTCGAAACCGAGCAGCATCTTGTTCGTTTTGAAAATGAAAAGGCTAATTTTAGCCAACAATTAGTGCAATTTGAAAAGCTAGACGCACAATGGAGACGCCTTTCCAATGAACGCGATCAAACATCGAACGCGCATCGTGAATTTTTATCAAACGAATCATTGGCGAAAACTTTACCCGCGCGTGAAAGCGAGCTCAAAATTGCTCAAGCAGAAGCCACGCAATTGAGCGAAAATTCAGCAAAGGCTGAAGAAGAATTTTCTTCTGCAAGCAAAAATTATGACCGCCAGCGACATTTGTCAGAAAAATCTTTACTGCTGGAAGCGGAAAAACGCCTTGCGGAAACGGGCGCCAATCTGGAAAACGCTCAACGCTCAGAAGCACAGCTTGCCGAAGAATTAAATCGTTTAGTAGAAACGCGCAAAGCGATGCAAGCGGAATTTTTAGAAAAAGATCGGCTCGAAAAAATTTCCGAAGCAACGAAATTTATTCGCGATACTTTGAAGGAAGCCGCACCGCGTGTTGCGCGAAATTATGTCTTTCACGTTTCGATCGAAGCAAATCAGATGTACCGGGAAATAACTGGCAATGCCGAAAGAACTTTGAAGTGGACGGAAGATTATGGAATTGTTCTGGAAGAAGACGGTTTTGAGCGCCCGTTTACCAATCTATCGGGCGGCGAGCAGATGGCGGCGGCTTTGTCTGTGCGGCTTGCGCTTCTGAAACAGCTTTCCGATGTCCGCCTGGCGTTTTTTGATGAACCGACCACGAATATGGACGCCGAACGACGCGAGCGCCTGGCAGAGCAAATCAGTCGGATTACCAAAAGGAAAACTTTTGACCAGCTATTTGTCGTTTCGCACGACGATACTTTTGAAGAATATGCCGATTATGTTGTTTCGGTTGGAGGAAATGAAAGTGTGTAAGTTAATCCTAAAATTGAAGAGTCTTGCTTCCGCATCGGTTCTTTTAAATTCGGATTTGCCAAAGCCGGTAGAGA
>JALZOH010000368.1 GCA_030857305.1 Acidobacteriota bacterium | reverse complement strand
TTGCTGACCCATGCAGATTGAATTGCCATCACAACCAATCCAAAAATCCCTAATGCCGGGATCAGATAAAGAATTGTAGATTCCATTAAAAAACCACCTATTTTATGAATAAATTACTGTATCAAAGACCCTAAAATATTAACTATCTATATAAACTATATGATTGCCTCGGTCTAGTAGAACGGTGTTCCGGTGTCGCGCTTCATCACGTTCTGAATCAAAAAGAAGGCAAACCGATTGCCAGAAAACTGATGATAAGAATCAACCAAAGTTCTACAGTGTCATATCCCTCTCTGTTTTGTTAATAAAATATGACGTTTTTCAAAAAGGGTTATTATTACTGTTTTAGGGCAAACATTCAAATCAAACCCCGCAAATACCAGGGAAACAGAAGTTTTTTAGTTTTGCGCGAAAGTTATCGGCAGTTTTCTTTCATTAATTCGATAAATCTTTGAAAAAGATACTCGGAATCGTGCGGACCGGGCGCAGATTCGGGATGGTACTGAACGGAGAAAATAGGAAGAGTTTTGTGTTGCAATCCCGCAACTGTATTGTCATTCAAATTGATGTGAGTTACCGCAACGTTGTCAGGAAGGCTTTCGGCTTTGACCGCAAAACCATGATTGTGCGCCGCGATTTCGATTCTGCCAGTCGTTAAATCTTTAATCGGCTGGTTGCCACCCCGATGTCCGAATTTCATTTTGTAAGTTTCACCGCCAAACGCCTGCCCGATAATTTGGTGTCCGAGACAAATGCCGAACATCGGCACGTTTTCCGCCGTCAGTTTTTTGATTTCTTCGACGACTTTTTTCATCGCGCTCGGATCGCCCGGACCGTTCGAGAGAAAAATGCCGTCGGGCTTGGTTTTCAAGACTTCTTCGGCGGAAGTATCGCTCGGCACGACCGTCACGCGGCAGCCGAATTTTGAAAACTCACGCAGAGAATTTGTTTTCACACCGAAATCATAAGCGACAATGTGATATTTTTCTGTTACGTTAGCGGGAAAATCAAAGGTTTTTTCGATTGTCACTGTGCTGGCAAGTTCGCGGTTATTCATCACCGGCGAATTCAAAACTTTTTCCAGCAGACTTTTTTCGTTTAAATCAACAGAAGAAATGACGGCTCGCATCGCGCCCCGACTGCGAATGTGACGAACGAGCGCGCGGGTGTCAATCTTTTCGATGCCGATGATTTTATGTCTTTTCAAGTAAGAATCCAAGGTTTCCGTCGAACGCCAATTCGACGCAATTTTACTTGCTTCACGGACGACGAAACCTTCAACCCAAGGTCGGCGCGATTCGCTGTCTTCTTCATTCACGCCGTAATTTCCGATCAGCGGATACGTCATACAAACGATTTGTCCGGCGTAGCTTGGGTCGGTCAAAATTTCCTGATAACCGGTCATCGAAGTATTAAAAACCATTTCGCCGAAACTCTCGCCTTCCGCACCGAAAGACTCGCCGCGAAACGCGCGCCCGTCCTCGAGAACCAAAATTGCTTTTTTTGATAAATGCATTTTACTTTGGCAGTAGTAATAAAGGTGAGTGGTAAGTGGTAAATTTTAGAGAATTTTTGTTTATCATTTATCACTTACCATTAATTAAGTTACTCTTCGCTTTCGGCGCGAATGTCCTCGGTTTTAACTTCTTCCGGCAAGTTATATTCGCCGTGCGTCAAAAAGCCTACGTTCGCCGGATTCCAGTAGCGAAAAAACGCTTTGCCGTAAATATATTTTTCGGGAACCAAGCCCCAGTAACGCGAATCCGAAGAATTATCACGGTTGTCGCCCATGACGTAATAATGATGTTCGTCAACTTTTTTCGGTTGAAAATCCGGCAGTGCTTGATTATGTTCCGTATCGAGATATGATTCGTTGAGTTCACTCCCGTTGATTGAAATTACGCCGTTTCGGACTTCGACCGTTTCGCCCGGCAAGCCGATAATCCGTTTGACATAACTTTTATCCGGCTCTTTCGGATACCAAAAAACCACGATGTCGCCGCGCTCCAGATGTCCCCAACTGACGCTTTTGAATTTGTAATAAACTAATTTATTGACCAGCAGACGCTCGCCGTCGTGAAGCTGCGGCAGCATCGAAGTCCCTTCGACAACTACCGGTTGGGCGACAAAAACTCCGAGTAAAATAAAAACGGCAATAATTAAAATTATATCCCGAAGCAGCTTTATACTTTCAGTCCAAAGCCCTTGTCTCGATTCACTTTTTAAGCGGACGACCTCGATGTCGCGGTCATCTTTGGCTGAAACAAAGCCGAAATCCGGTTGGTTTTTTCTTTGAAAATCGAACATAATTAAGCAACTTCGATGTGCATTTCGGGGTTTTGAGTTGGAGAGTTTTTCCCAGAGCCAAACTTAAAACTATCGGTAAATGTAAGACTTGTCAAAATCCTAACTGGAGTTTAAACCATTGAACGAACAAATTCGCGCACTTTTCCCCGTCACCGAAAATTATATTTACTTGAATAGCGCAGCAGTCGCGCCAGTCCCGACCACTGCGACTGAAGCTGTTCTTTCACAGCTGCGAGATGTCAGCGAAAACGGTTCGGTGAATTATCTCGAATGGGTGGCGACCAAAAATCGGGCGCGAGAAATTATTGCCGAAATGCTCAAGGTGCGAGCCGAACAAATCGCTTTTTTGCGCAATACGTCTGACGGTTTTTCGACCGTGGCGAGCGGTTTGAAGTGGCAGAAAGGCGATAACATCGTCAGTTTTGCACGCGAATTTCCCGCAAATTTTTACGCCTGGCGACGCCTTCGAGATGCGTTCGGTGTTGAGCTTCGCCTTTGCCCAGAACGAGAAGGTCGCATTGATTTGGATGAATTTACCGGCTTGATAGATGAAAATACGAAACTTGTTTCAATTAGCGCGGTTCAATACGGTTCAGGCTTCCGGGCTGATTTAGAGAAAATTGGAGAAGCTGCGCGAAAAGTCGATGCACTCTTTGCGGTTGATATTATCCAGGCGCTCGGCACAATGCCGTTTGATTTGGAATCGCAGAAAGTTGATGTTGCGGCAGGCGCGAGTCACAAATGGCTGTGTTCACCTGAAGGCTGCGGTATTTTGTATCTCAGCGACCGGGCACGGACGCGAATTGAGCCGACACTCGTCGGGTGGATCAGCGTCGATGACCCTTGGAATTTTGAAGCGGTTGAGCAAACGTGGAAATCAAGCGCTTTAGCCTGGGAAAGCGGAACCGGAAACGCATCGCTTTTTTACGGTTTAGAGAAAAGCGCAAAAATTCTTTTTGAGACGGGCGCGGAAAAAATCGAAAACTATTTAGAAGAATTGACCGATTATTTATGCGAACTCGTCGCCGGAAAAAATTATGAAATCGTCAGTTCGCGCGTGCCCGGCGAAAAGTCGCAGATA
>JALZOH010000367.1 GCA_030857305.1 Acidobacteriota bacterium | reverse complement strand
TGATTATGACTATTTTGAAAACGGTTTTCGCACAACCGGCAGAACGGCGCGCGGTGGTTTAAGTATTAATTTTTAACTTTCGGTATATCAATAAAAGTTTGTGTCTTTGCCCGGTGAACTTTTCGGACAGAGACACTTTTTTATAATCATTTACGACCACGTAAAAGGAAAAGAAAATGTTCTTTCATTTTTTAGCATTCTAAAACAAATTGTCCAACACTTTTGCTTTATAATGTTAATAAAAATGATATTTTTAAAGTTCAAACTAAACATAACAAAACTTTGATAAAACTTATGAAAAACGGTTGGGAAGCAATTATCGGAATGGAAATTCACGCGCAACTGGCAACGGAAACAAAGATTTTTTGCGGTTGTGCGACAAGTTTTGGCGATGAACCGAATGCTAATACTTGTCCGGTTTGCCTTGGGCTTCCGGGCGCGTTGCCGGTTTTGAATGAAAATGTCGTTAATCTCGGCGCGAAAGCGGCGTTGGCTTTAGGTTTGAACATCAATGCGACTTCGGTTTTTGCCCGCAAAAATTATTTTTATCCTGATTTACCAAAAGGTTACCAGATTTCACAGTATGACAAACCTTTTTCATCCGATGGAACGCTGGAAATTATGACTGCTGAACGCGATGAAGGGGGACGCGCAAGTGATTGGAAGCCGTTGAAAATTCGCATCGAGCGAATGCATCTCGAAGAAGATGCGGGCAAAAATGTCCACGAGGGTTTGCCGGAAGTCGATAAATTTTCCTACGTTGACCTCAACCGTGCCGGAACCCCGCTCGGCGAAATTGTCACCGCGCCGGATTTTCGCTCGTCCTGGCAAGCTTATGATTATGTCAATCACGTTCGCCGCGTTCTGACTTGGGTTGGGGCAAGCGACGCAGATATGGAAAAGGGAAATCTGCGCTGTGAGGCAAATGTTTCGGTCAGACGAATTGGTGAAAAGAAGTTTCGCAACAAAGTCGAATTAAAAAATCTCAACTCGGTACGTTTTATGCAGAAGGCGATTGAGTTTGAGATTGAACGACAAATAAGAGCGCACGAAGCAGATGAGCCGGTTAATCAAGAAACACGGCTGTGGGATGATAAAGAAAATAAAACACGGATTATGCGCTCGAAAGAGGACGCGCACGATTACCGCTATTTTCCCGAACCTGATTTACAACCGCTCGTTGTTTCATCTGAATTCATCGAACAAGTTAAAGCGGAAATGCCCGAGTTGCCGGACGTGATGCGCGACCGTTTTATCAAAGATTACAGCCTGAGTTTTGCGGACGCTTCGCAGCTTGTTTCGGATAAAGATTTAGCGGAGTTTTATGAAGTGACGGCGCGAAGTTCAAATAATCCGCGCGTTTCCGCAAATTTTATACTGTCTGAACTGCTTCGTGAATTTAATAACGCTGGAAAAACCGCCAAAGATTCGCCTGTTTCCGCCGAGAATCTCGCGGAACTTATCAAAACTCTCGACGCCGGAAAAATCAGTAATAATCAAGCAAAGGAGGTTTTGACGGAAATGTTTGGCGCCGGCAAGACGGCAAATGAAATTATCACTGAAAAAGGCTTTGAACAAATCTCCGATGCTTCAGCGATTGAAAAAATCATTGACGAAACGATCGAAAAAAATCAAAATCAAGTAACGGCTTATCGCAGCGGAAACGAAAAACTTTTCGGCTTTTTCGTCGGACAAGTGATGAAAGCCTCGCAGGGCAAGGCGAATCCAAAAGTCGTCAACGAAATACTGAAAGCAAAACTGAGTTCCGAAAACTTATAGAAAAAGAAAAAAATGAAAAAACTTTCTATAGCAGTATTGTTTGGGCTTTTTCTCGGCGTTTTGTCGGTCAATGCTCAAAATCCGACTAGGACTCCAACTCCGAGAGAAGAAACTGCAAGAATTATAAGGGAACAGCAAAAAGCAAATGAAGCTTTTAATAGAATCCAGAACGCAAATCAAGTAGCGACAAGAACATCCAACCCAAGTCAAATACAAGTTTTTCTCCATCCAAAATTAAAACCTCTTTACCGAAATCCGACTAAGGAAGAGTTAGAAACATTATCTCCAAACAGTGAGGAAGTGAACAAATATGCTGATTTTCTCCGGCAACCAAGCACCGGTTTAATTAAATTAGCGGCTGATTTAGGCTGCGCCGAAAACACAAAAGTAGTGGTCGCCACGGCAGATTGTTTAAAGTACACGATGCCGGGCGCGGGAACTTCCTTTTCATTCCGCACGAAAAATTACCGTATTCGACGACTGGCGGATTTAACTTTTACGGATAATAGCTTTCAATCGACAGGCGTTTTGCTTCACGGCATTTTTGTAAAAATTGGCGATGTTCCTTTGGAAAAAGTTAATCTTCAAACAAAAGGCTTAGATTACTTGATAAATTTTCAGCCTGAAACCGATTATGAAAAAGCGCGCACTATCGATCGTCAACTGTCGGAAGGAATTTTCAGCGACGGTTTTCAGTATCGGCGCGGTTTGTATGCGGTCGAAAATACGACTTACGTTTTGCGCTCAATCGCTTATAACGGTAAATATTTTCGTGCCGTTGAAGGTATCGCATATGATGAATTTGCTTTTGACAAAAGGCGAGACGTGATCGTGGCTTTTCGCATTGTCCGCAAGGATTCCGACGGAGGCGTAACGATTTTGTGGAAAGAGCTTTTACGACAAAATTCGCCGAAAATTAAATATAGAAAACGGCTCGATGAAAAGACATTTGAGAAAGATAATTTTGTTGCCAAAAAACTTTTAACCAATGAATTTAGAAAATAAAATTGCTGTCGTTACTGGCGGAACAAAAGGAATCGGACTTGCCATTGCCCAAAGTTTATTAAAATCGGGCGCTACAGTTTTCATCTGCGCGCGTGATAAATCTGAACTCAAACGCGCTTTGGAAAAACTTTCCGAGTACGGGCAGGTTGACGGCGAGATTTGTGATGTTCGCAGCGAAGACCAAATACAAATGATGCTCGATGAATGCGAAAGAGTTTTCGGCGGCGTGGATATTCTTGTCAATAACGCGGGCATCGGCATTATCGGAAAAACGGTCGAGGAAATGTCCGGCGATGAATTTCGGCAGACGCTCGAAACAAATCTGTTCGGCGTTTTTTACGCCTGCCATTATGCGGTTCCGCTGATGAAAAAACGCGGCGGCGGTTATATTATCAACATTTCATCACTCGCCGGACAAAACGCGCATCCGAAAATGGCGGCTTACAATGCTTCCAAATTCGGCTTAAACGGTTTCTCCGAAGCCTTGATGCAGGAAGTTCGCGCCGATAATATCAGGGTCAGCGCAATTTGCCCGGGTTCAGTCAACACATATTTCGGCGGCGATGAGCCGACCGACGATAAATCTTGGCAACTACAACCGGAAGACATT
>JALZOH010000366.1 GCA_030857305.1 Acidobacteriota bacterium | reverse complement strand
CAAAAATTCTGCCGCTCAATCGCTTTAACGAACACGAAATCGAAGTCGCACTTGATTTGATTTACGACAGGCGAAAGTTTGAAGGCGACGTTTGCACTTACGACCCGCTCGGCGAATTTACGACGATGTTTCTGGGCAAAACGGCGCAATCTATGAAGGTTGATGTGTCGAATTTATCAACCGAAGAAAAATTGAAACATCACATTATCGACGGCGAAAAAATCGGACTGGAAGACAATTTGAAAAAAGCTCTGGAAAGTTATCCGGCTTTGGAAATTGTGAACGACATTTTGCTTGACGGAATGAAAACGGTCGGCGATTTATTCGGCTCAGGTCAAATGCAACTACCGTTTGTTTTGCAGTCGGCGGAAGTGATGAAAACGGCGGTGAAATTTCTCGAACCGTTTATGGATAAAGTCGAAGGCGAATCGAACAAAGGCGTGATGGTTTTAGCAACCGTCAAGGGCGACGTTCACGACATCGGCAAAAATCTGGTTGATATTATTTTGACGAACAACGGTTATAAAGTTGTCAATTTAGGAATCAAACAGCCGGTTGACGAAATTTTGAAGGCGTTTGAAGAAACGAAATGCGACGCGATTGGAATGAGCGGTTTGCTGGTTAAATCAACTTTAGTGATGCGCGACAATCTCGAAATTATGAACGAGCGCGGCATCAATGTTCCGGTTGTTCTGGGCGGTGCGGCTCTCAATCGCCGATATGTTGATGATGAATTAGTTCCGCTTTATAACGGCAAACTTTTTTACGCGCGTGATGCGTTTGATGGTTTGCACGCAATGGATTTGCTTGCCGCAGGCGAAGCAGAGTCCAAAGTCCAAAGTCCAAAGTCCAAAGTCGCTGTCGCGGGAAACGGAACAGCCAAAGACCAAAGACCAAAGACCGAAGACCAAACCGCAATTCAAACAGTTGAAGACACGGAAGATTTAGTCGGCGAAGACGCAAAACTCGGCAAGCAAGCGGCGCGTGTCAGGTCGAGAGCTTCCGGTGATACGACGCACACGACGCGCTCCGATGTTTCGCCGAATGTCGAAATTCCAACCGCACCGTTTTACGGCTCAAAAGTCGCTCGCGATATTGATTTGGACGAAGTTTTTTCTTTTATAAACGAAACCGCGCTTTTCAAAGGTCAATGGCAATACAAACAGGGAAAATCGTCAAAGGAAGATTATGCCAAACTTCTCGAAAATACGGTTTATCCGAAATTTGCCGCAATAAAAGAAAAAGCTAAAAGAGAAAATTTCTTAACGCCGAAAGTCGTTTATGGATATTTTCCGTGTCAGTCCGAAGGCAACGATTTAATCATTTACGAAAACGACAAGCAGACAGAGAAATTACGCTTCACTTTTCCGCGTCAGCCGCTTGAGCAGCGCGGCGGCAAAAATCTTTGTCTGGCTGATTATTTTGCATCAAAAGATTCAGGCAAAATTGATGTCGTCGCATTTGATTTAGTAACGATGGGACGCACGGCGAGCGAATATGCCGCTGAACTTTTCAAAAACGATAATTACACCGATTACCTTTTGTTTCACGGTCTTTCAGTCGAATCAGCCGAAGCACTTGCGGAAATGTGGCACAAAAAAATCCGCACCGATTTGGGTTTCGCACAAAGTGATGCAAGCAAATTAACCAAACTTTTTCATCAAGGCTATCAAGGCTCGCGTTACAGCTTCGGCTATCCGGCTTGCCCGAATCTCGAAGATCAGACGAAACTTTTTGAATTATTACAACCGGAAAGAATAGATGTCGAACTTTCGGAAGAATTTCAACTTCACCCCGAACAATCAACTTCGGCGATTATTATTCATCATCCACAGGCTAAGTATTTTAATATCGAGTAAAAATATGTTTGATAAAACTAAAGTCCGAAAATTTATGTTCTTCTCGCTAGGGATTGCAATTTCGTTGAGTATTCTTTACTTTCTGCAACAATGGTTTGGAAGCAATAATTGATTCGGTCAAAACGGAATAGTGACTTGCTAAATTTAGGTTCTTTAAACTTTTGTAATTATTTATCATCCGCAAGAAGTATTTTGATATAAAATAGAAACGTCGAAACGAAATTTAAATTGGATTTATAATTATGACGGACGAAACAAAGGAAAAAAAAGACGGCGGTTTGGGCGAAAATTTATCTGCTGTCGGACAAATGATTATCGGCGAAATCGAAGCGGTCGGTGGAATTTTGACGGGCGATCCGGTAACTCGGGCAGAAGGAGAGTTTAATGTTGAAGTCGGCAGTTTGCATCAGGAAAGCAATAAAGTTTTAACCGCCATCGAAAATGAGGAAGTAATTATTCAGGAAGAATTAAATGAATTTGGTGAAGACAAAAGCGTAAAGTAAATTATTCAGATTAACTTTTTTCGTCTTATTTTGACTCTTCCTCAGGTAAATTTAATTCTTTGAGGGAAAAATAATTCAGATAATCAGAATCTGTTCCGCTGGCAATTCTCGTATAACCTGGAGTTGATTCGTTCGCCGCCACCTCTTCAATATATTTAAAGTTATTGGCTGAACTTCTCTGTTGAGCCTTTGCGATGTCAATAACATCGCTATAACGCACACGGCTTCCTTTTTCGCGTGCTTTTGCCGTAATATACCGCACTACTTGTTTTTCTTTATCAAAAGCTAAAATTAAGTGAGAATAATGTGGGTCGTTATTTAAAGTCCAAATTTCCTGCTGTTTTCTCTCCTCTCTTTCTAACTTTCCGATTTCATTCAGACGTTTAATTGTGTCTTCTGAACTCATACCAATTCTAATACCTAAAATGTCTGAAGCCGGTTGAGTTTTCGACGAGTTTGAGCAGCCGAAAGTAATCAAACACAACAATAACAGAGCCGATAAATTTTTTAGCATAAAGTTTCCTCATTCTTTCAATTCATGTTGTGAAATTATACTACCTTTTAATTTGAAAAGAATAACTCGACTTAAAATCTATAAAGGGAAGCGACCCAGCAAGACGAGATGAATGCTGGGTCGCTTTCCTTAATGACTTTAGATACATTTTTGTATCATGTAACACTTTCCCGGCACGGTCAGGGTTACAAGTCAGTAAATTAGTATTTACCTTGCAACGAGTGCGGTTGACGCGGTAAATACTTGAACAGGTCCGGCGCTTAGATTCAATACTTTTACAAGGTAAGTTCCGCCTTGCGTAACCGGCATTTCGACCAAAGCCGAGCCGTTTGAAGCGTCGCTGAGTCCCAAAATCGTTCCCGATGGGTCAACTACGACAAGTCGTATCGGAGCATCGGATTCGGCGATAACCGAAAGAGCCGTCGCGCCTTGTTCGACATTTACGCTTTGCAGCAATTCGCTTCCCGCATTGACGGTATTTGTGCTGCTGGTCGTTTTTCCGGGTCCTGAAAACGGAGT
>JALZOH010000365.1 GCA_030857305.1 Acidobacteriota bacterium | reverse complement strand
GATGAACGCGCTTTCGACGCGGGTTGGGGCGGCGCGGTTTGGAAGACTTTGGGCGAGCCGATTGTCAACGTTTGCTCGCGGCTGGCTTCGCTCGACAATGGCGCGAATCGGATGATTGGATTGAATAACATTGAACTTATTACCGACCGACCGCTTGACGTAAATTTGAAAGAGATTTACGAGTGCAAAAAGAAATATCCGAACAACGCCGTGATTGTTTCGTTGATGGTCGAATCAAAACGCGAGGCGTGGCACGAGATTGTGAAAAAAGCGCAGGATACGGGCGCGGACGGCTTTGAATTAAATTTCGGCTGCCCGCACGGGATGAGTGAACGCGGAATGGGCGCGGCAATGGGACAAGTTCCCGAATACACTTGTATGGTGACGGAATGGGTAAAAGAAGTTTCAAATTTGCCCGTGATTGTAAAACTCACGCCGAATGTGACGAATATCGTTCCGCCCGGACGCGCTGCAGCAAAAGGCGGCGCGGATGCGGTTTCTTTAATCAACACAATAAATTCCGTGATGGGCGTTGACATTGATACGATGATTCCATATCCAAATGTCAATGGAATGGCGGCGCACGGCGGTTATTGCGGAACTGCGGTCAAACCAATTGCGCTCAATATGGTTTCCGAACTCGCGCGGGACGAGCAAATAAACATTCCAATTTCCGGCATCGGCGGCATCAACACCTGGCGCGACGCGGTTGAATTTTTATTGCTCGGCGCGTCAAACGTCCAGGTTTGCACCGCCGTGATGCACTACGGTTATCGAATCGTTGAAGATATGATTGACGGTTTGAATAATTATCTTGACGATAAAGGCTTTGCGTCGGTCAACAACATTATTGGTCTGAGCGTTCCGCGCGTAACCGATTGGGGCGCGCTCGATTTGAATTACAAAACCGTCGCCCGCGTTAATTTTGAAAATTGTATTCGCTGCAATTTGTGTCATATCGCTTGTGAAGACGGAGCGCACCAGTGTATAGATTTTACGGAAGTAAACGGCGTGCGTTATCCGATTGTGGACGAACCCGAATGCGTCGGCTGTAATCTTTGTTATTTGGTTTGTCCCGCGCCCGGCGCGATTTCAATGGTTAGATTAGATGACGGAAGCAATCCGGTAACCTGGCGCCAACTGACAAGCAAACCGCCGGAAACGATGACCGGCGATTGAAATTCATAAAAAATATAAACCTTTTCAAGCAAAAGCAAGCCAATCTTAGCATTACTTTGCGAACCTCTGCGTAACTTCTATTTTTTATCAAATCCGGTTGTTTTTCTTCGCTTTCCCTAATGAAAATATAGATGCGCGCATATATTTATAAAAACGAATTTTGTAATGTCGGCTGTACCTTTCAAATGATTTATAAATTTTTCTTATAACCTTCCAATCATGTATTTATCAGCAGCCGTCTTTATTACTCAAAGTTTTTCTATATAATAAATTGTAATAACTGAAATCGGAATTTAAAATCCATTACGGCAGTTAAAATCTAAGAGGTAATAAAAACTTAAGTTGGAACAATTTACCGACCAGCAAATTTTGTTTGCGATTGGCGTCAATCACAAGACAGCGCCCGTTGAAGTCAGAGAAAAAATTTATATTCACGAGCCGGAAATCCCTGAATTGATTGCTAGGTTCAAGGAAACTCTGTCCGAATGTATAATTTTATCGACGTGCAACCGGACTGAAATTTACGGCGTCCACAGTTCTGCGAACGTTGACCTCGATTTTTACAAAAACCTTTTAATTGACTTTAAAAATTCTGCCGCCATCGTCAGAAAGGAACACTTTTTCTCGCTCGTTTCCTGCGCTGCCTGCCAACAGCTTTTTAAGGTTTCGACCAGCGTCGATTCAAAGATAATCGGCGACACGCAGATTTTGCAGCAATTGAGGAACGCTTATTCTTTGGCGCAAAGTCATCATTCAACCGGAAAAATCCTTAATCAGCTAGCGCAGAGAGCTTTTAAAATTGGAAAAAAAACATATACGGAAACATCGATTCACAAAGGCGCGATTTCAATCAGTCTGGCGGCGGTTGAACTGGCGGTCGAGACATTTGGCACACTAAAAGATAAAACGGTTTTAATCGTCGGCGCGGGTGACACGGCGCGAATGACGGCGGAAAGCCTGCTCAAGAAAAATGTCGGCAGAATTTTGATCACTAATCGCACCCGGGCACGCGCTGAAGAACTTCTGCTGAATCTGCACAAATCTCATAACTTTGAAAGCGAAACAATTGAGTTTGACGACTTTAAAAACATTCTCAACCGCACAGATATTATTATCAGCTCGACCGGTTCGCCGGAATGTATTTTAACGCTGGATGATTTTAAGGGTCAAACGAACAAGATTCTTTTGGTTGATATTGCTGTTCCGCGCGATATTGATGCGTCAGTTTCACTCAACGAAAATGTCGTGTTGAAAAATATTGATGATTTACATTCAATCGTTGATAAAAATTTTGAGCGAAGAATGAATGATTTACCGCGCGTCAAAAAAATAATTATGAACGAGATGAGCGATTTTTTAATTTGGTATTATTCGCTTCCGCTGATGCCGGATTTCCGGCGACGAGCCGGAAAGCCCGATGCGGCAGCAATCAGCGAAATAAAAGAGATTAAAAAATTCCTTCTTCAAAACGTTTCAGAACTTCATAAATCAACCAGACAAACGAATGGTGACAGTGACCGCGATTTAAAGAATCACTTAGATTTGGTCAGAAAACTTTACGCGGCAAAAAACGGTTTTTCAGAGGTATCGGAGTATTGAGAAAAAAGTTGATTATCGGCTCGCGCGGCAGCGATCTGGCGCTTTGGCAAACGCGCTTTGTGAAAGCGAAACTTGAAGAATTGTTTCCCGCGCTAAAACTTGAAATTGAAATTATAAAAACGACCGGCGACAAAATGCTTGACGTTGCGCTGGCGAAAATCGGCGACAAAGGCTTATTTACAAGACAGATAGAAACCGCGCTTTTAAATCGGGAAATTGATTTGGCGGTTCACAGCTTGAAGGATTTGCAAACCGTCCAGCCGGAAGGCTTAACAATCGGCGCGGTTTTAGCGAGAGAGATGCCGAATGACGTTTTGATTTCTAAAAGATACGCCTCAATTGACGATTTGCCGAAAGGCGCGCGCGTGGCAACGGGAAGCCTTCGCCGCAAAAGTCAGCTGCTTCATTACCGACCCGATTTGCAGATTTTTGAAATTAGAGGGAATGTTCCGACGCGGATAAAAAAGCTTGAAGAATCGAATTTAGACGCAATGATTCTTGCCTTTGCAGGCGTTCACAGGCTTGGGCTTGATTCATACATCAAGCAAATTATTCCTTTTGAAACGATGCTTCCCGCCGTTGGTCAAGGCGCGATGGCAGTTGAAATTAGAAGCGAC
>JALZOH010000364.1 GCA_030857305.1 Acidobacteriota bacterium | reverse complement strand
ACGGATTGGACTTTTGAAGAACTTGAAAAAACAGAAGTCGCTCTTTGCTCGGTCGAAGGAAGCTGGATACCGCGCGAAATGATGTTTGAAGCGATAGCAAAACGAACGGCGGACTTTGCTTACGTTAGATTTATGGGCGAAAGAAATTTGACACATTTTGATAAAATTCAACGCTCGCAAGATACAAATCTGGAGTTGTGGAAAGAAGAAATAAAAAAGGTCGAGGCAAAAAATATTTTCGTTTATTTCAGCAATTTTTACGAAGGACACGCGCCCGCGAGCGCAAATAAATTAAAAGAACTGTTCGGACAAAAGACGGTTGAAGCAAGCAGCATGGAAAATCAGAAGTCACTTTTTTGAGAGAATTATGCCACGAACAAATACAAATAAACAGGAAATTAAATCATAAAACAAAGTCATAAAAGACGGACTGGATAAACAGGACAAAAGCTTTGCTTGTAATCTTTCGTGTTTATTTGTGTTTGTTTGCGGCTAAACTTCTTTGAATTCTCTACGGCAAATATTTCTTTCAAACCTTTTCACCTTTTCCTACGTAAAAGAAAATAAGCTTTCGCGTCTTAAATAGAATATAAAGAAAGTCTTGGAGCAGCAGTTAAATAAATGGCAATGTCAAAAACAGCAAAAACACTTCTTATCATCGGCGGAGTTATATTTACCGTTGTTCTGGTAGCAATTATCGGCATCGCGCTTCTTGTCGAGTCAATCGGGAAACCAAAAGTTGCCGACAACAGCGTTTTGGTTTTAAACATTTCGGGGAGTTTGCCTGATTATGCGTCTGAAGACGCGACAGCTAAACTTTTCGGTATAAATCAAGCACAGTCTCTTTCAAGTCTGCTCACCCAGCTAAAAAAGGCAAAGATTGACGCGCGGATCGGCGCAGTCCTGCTCGACATTGATTACCCGTCAATCGGCTGGGGAAAAGCCGACGAACTGCGAGCCGCCATTACCGATTTCAAAACTTCCGGCAAACCCGTCTATGCTTATATGGAAGGCGGGTCAAACAAAGAGTATTACATTGCTATTGCGGCTGAAAAAATTTTTATGCCGCCGACGGGAGATTTATTTATCAACGGTTTCGGCGCTCAGGCACAATTTTATAAAGGCTCGCTCGACAAGCTTGGCGTGGAATGGGAAGACGTTCACGTCGGCAAATACAAAAGCTTTAGCGAAACGTTTACGCGCAAAGATCTTTCTCCTGAATCACGCGAAGTTATTAACGCGATTCTTGACGATTATGTCGGGCGCTTCGTCGGCGCAATTAGCGAGGCGCGCAAAAAATCACCGGATGATGTTCGTGCAATTATTGACAATGCGAATTACAATGCCATTTCCGCACAACAGATAAACCTTATTGACGGCGCAAAATACCGCGATGAAGTAAATGAGGAATTAAAAAACCGTCTGGGTTATAAAGATACGGAAAAACTGCGCCAGACGACGGTAAACGCCTACGAGGAAATCACACCGGAATCGCTCGGTTTAAACAACGGCGAGAGGATCGCTGTGATTTTTGCCGCCGGCACAATCATGTCCGGTAAATCTGCTGATGGTAACTTCGGCGGAGCGCAAACAATCGGTTCGGACACGATTAGCAAAGCGGTCAGAGACGCGGCGGATGACGATACAATCAAAGCGATCGTCTTGCGCGTAGATTCGGGCGGCGGTTCGGCTTTGGCTTCTGATTTGATGTGGCACACGCTCGAATACGCGAAAACGAAAAAGCCGGTGGTCACTTCAATGGGCGACGTGGCGGCATCGGGCGGTTATTACATCGCCGCCAATTCGCATAAAATTGTCGCCGAACCTTCAACTATTACCGGTTCAATCGGTGTAGTTCTTGGTCGTCCGGTGATTGGCGGTTTGTACGAATGGCTCGGTGTAACCAATGAATATTCCACGCGCGGCAAAAACGGCGCCATCTTTCGCGAAGACAAGAAATGGACGGATGAAGAACGCGAGGTGTTCCAGCGCAGCGCGAACTTTTTTTACTGGGACAATTTTGTACCGAAGGTCGCTGCCGGACGCGGACGCAGCGTCGAACAAATTCACGAAGTTGCGCAGGGACGCGTATGGACCGGAGCGCAGGCAAAGGAGAACGGTTTAGTTGATGAATTCGGCGGACTTAATCGCGCCGTTGAGCTTGCCAAAGAATTAGCCAATCTGCCTGCCGATAAAGATGTTAAGCGCGTTGTGTTTCCGTCGCCGCGTCCGTTTTTACAATCTATTTTTGGCAGCAGCGATGAAGAAACTACCGTTAGCGCACCCGAAAAAGCGCAGCAAAACGCTATTATCAAAGCTTTACCGAAAGATTTACAAAAAATGTTTCGCTATGCGGCTTTGTACGATAATTTGAATCGCGGTGAAACAATGGTGATAATGCCGCTTGAATTGGAAATTAAATAAGGCAAATTAAATTTTCCAAAGCATGCAGAGAAATTATTGTAAATATCCTGCATTCTTTTTTGTGTAAAAATTCCATACACGTTAGTTTTCCAAACATTGCCATGTCCTATCCGGTGACTGTAAACACCCATAAATAAAAGGTTTATTAGGCAAGGCACGATTGTTGCAGTAGATATTCAGCAACAAAATTGATTCGTTATTTTCTAAAACGAGTCAATTTTTATTTGGGGAGGATTTATTATGAAAACGATAACAAAATTTAGCTTTGGACTTCTTATTTCGATTGGTTTAACGGGTGTGGCTTTTGCTCAAACGCCAACATCGACACCAGTGAAAACTACTGAAACTACGACTACGAAAACAACTACCACAACACCGACGACTACGAAAACAACTACCACGATACCAACCACTACGAAAATAACTACCACGATACCGACGACGCCAACTACGCCAACCACTTCTACCACAACTACAATGAAAACAGATGTGGTGCAGAATGCGGACGGTACATACAGCGTTATTGAATATCCGGTCGGTAAAGAAGTTGTTGTTGATTTTATGCCAACCGACAAAGCAATGACTGCCAAGGGAATGGCTCGCGTGTTACGAACCGGCGAGGAAACAACAATTAATTTTGACTTGTCCGGGCTCGATGCTTCTTCGAGTTATTACGCTTATGCCGTAGATCCAATGGGCAAGACGACGTTTTTAGGTCCAATAACGGCTGAAAATGGAATAGCTAAAACCAGCTTTACAACGCCCTCTAATCAATTTATGTTGGTGCTTTCGCCGACTGAAGGTCTGACGAGTATCAGTAAGGATACGGCGGTTGCTTTCCGTAGCGCAGTGCCAAAAGGTTACGCGGTTGTTAATAATAGAGCAACAACTACGGTCGATGAAGGAAAACAAGTCGCCGGCAGCCAAGACATTAGCTCAACCTATGAGGTGCCTCTTCTTGGAGTTACGGGTTTTAAAAAGGGAGAGACCGAGATTAGG